>JAYUJG010000026.1:0-22134 GCA_043765355.1 Acidobacteriaceae bacterium
CTGGCTTCGTAGCCTAGCACCGATGCGGTGTAGTGATCGGGATGGCGTCCGAGCCAGTAGGGAAGAATAAGTACGCGCGGTCGCTGCTCGCGGAGGACGCGGACGATCTTCAGGCGATTCTCCCAGATATTTTCGACGCGGCCGTCAGGGATATCGAGCGCGTGGCGCCAGGAAACTTTCAGAATGCGCGCCGCGTCGGCGGCTTCGCGGGCACGATCTTCCATAGTGCCGCGCGTTCCCATCTCGCCTTGCGTCAGGTCGAGGATGCCGGTACTGTGGCCGCGTTCGGCCATTTTGAGCAGAGTACCGGCGCAGGTTTGTTCCACGTCGTCGCGGTGGGCGGCTAGGGCGAGAATGTCGAGAGGCATGAGCGGTCGTTGGTCGTTAGTCGTTAGTCGTTAGTCGTTCGCGCGGGCTGGCCGCCTTGGCTGGTTCGTCGCCACACGATTTTACAACCAACAACCAACGACCAACGACTGTCCTTACGCTGCCGGCTTCGTGGTGCGGCGGTTCGCCAGAACGAAGGCCAGGCCGAACATGAATAGCGCGAACAGCACCAGCGTCAAAATCGATGCGGTCAACGAGAACGAAAAATCGTTGGCGGCTTCGGGATACATTAACGTCCGCAAGGCCTCGACGCCGTAGGTCAGGGGATTGGCATACATGAGGCCGCGCATCCATACCGAGGCTCCGGAGAGCGGAAAGAGCGCTCCTGACAGCAGCCATAGCGGAATCAGAAATAAATTGATGATGGCGTGGAAGGCTTGTGTGGAATCCAGCGGCCATGCGATCGCAAAGCCTAAACCGGTGAGCGCGAACGAGACTAAGAATACGGTGAGAACGATGAGGCCGAACGACGCCAGCGTCATGTGTACGCCGACCAGCGGGGCGAACACTAGAAAAATCAGTCCCTGAGCCGTGGCTAGGGTCGTGCCGCCCAAGACTTTTCCCAGCACAATGGCTGCGCGCGGTACCGGTGCCACCATCACCGAGAGCAGAAAGCCTTCGTTGCGGTCTTCGATCACCGACATCATGGTGAAGATGGCGGTGAAGAGGACGATCATCACCAGGACTCCGGGATAGAAATAATTCAAATAGTGCTGCTGGTTGGAGGACTGGCCGGAGCGGAATGAAGTTCCGAAGCCGGAGCCGATGACGATCCAAAATAAAAGAGGAGAGGCGATGACGCCGACGACGCGCGCGCGCTGGCGATAGAAGCGGACGATTTCGCGCCACCAGAGGGTGAAGGCTGGCAGCAGGACTCCGGCGGATGGCGGAGCGGTGGTCGTGGTGGGGAAGGTTGTGGTGGACATAGTTATTTGCAATTTCTAATTTGTAATTGGTAATTTGAAAACCTGCATGACTTGAAATTACCAATCACCAATTGTTCAGCGCTTCTTTCCTTCCTTCTTGTTCTTCTTTTTAGCATCCGATGCTTGTCCGGCTTCCTCGTTCCAAAACCTGTGGCCGGTGCGATGGATGAAGACGTCTTCCAGGGTCGGCTTGCTTACGCTTAGCGACTGGATTTCTCCCGGGAAGGCTTCGACCACGTCGGGGACGAAACGGTGTCCATTCTCGATTTCGATGCGGACTTGTTTGTCCATGACGGTGGCATCGATTTGAAATTTGGCGCGAATGCGATCGGCTAGAGTTTGCGGGTCGCGCGCTTCGAGCAGGATTACGTCGCCGCCGATTTCGCGGGTGAGTGACTCGGGTGTGCCCAAGGCGACCAGATTTCCTTCGTTCAAAATGGCGAGGCGGTCGCAGCGTTCGGCTTCTTCCATCAGGTGAGTGGTGACGATGACGGAGACGCCTTCCTGATCGCGGAGGACTTGCAGATACTGCCAAAGGTCGTGCCGGGCACCGGGATCGAGGCCGGTTGTGGGCTCATCTAAGAGCAAAACCTCGGGATGATGGAGCAGGCCTTTGGCTAGTTCGATGCGGCGTTGCATGCCTCCGGAAAAAGTTTCGACGCGGTTGTTGCGGCGGTCGAGCAAGCCTACGCGGGCGAGAATTTCTTCGATTCGTGTCTTGAGTGCGGAGCCGCGCAGGCCGTAGAGGTGTCCCTGATGCCACAGATTTTCGTAGGCAGTGAGTTTGAGGTCGATGCTCTGGGCCTGGAAGACGACGCCGATGTGGCGGCGCAGAGTCTCCGGTTGGCGAACGGCGTCGATGCCGGCGATGGTCGCGCTGCCTGATGTCGGAACCATGAGTGTCGAAAGAATTCGGAATAGTGTGGTCTTGCCGCTGCCGTTCGGGCCGAGGAGGCCGAAGAGTTCCGCGGGGCGCACGTCGAAAGAGACGCCATTGAGCGCGGCACGGTCTTCATAACGATGAACCAAGTCGCGGACCGCGATCATGGGCGGGCCCGTCTGTTGCGCAGTCTGGGCGGGTGAGGCGAAGTCGAGAGCGGAGGAGTTCGGGATCACAGGACATTCTACGCTGAGAACGGGGAGATTTATCATCCGAGTCATCGTGTCCGATTCGTCGGCTAGCCCTAAAGCTAGCTGAAGTGTTACCACAGCGTGTTAAGCAGTGGGCTGCGGCGAATTTTCTCGTCGCGGGTGATCAGCGTTAGGCCTTCGGCGCGAGCCGTGGCACCAATAATGCGGTCGGTCGGATCGTGAGGGTAGTCGTCGGGAAATTGGGTGGCCAGCGCCGCAACTTCTGGAGTGATTGGTCGGACGCTTACATCTTCGAGCAGGAGACGGACCGCCGCTTCGATTGTGCCTTGGGCCTGAATTCTTCCGCGGGCAAGCAGCCATGCCAACTCCCACACAGTGATGGCCGAGACTGCCAGGCCGCCGTGGCGACGGTTGCGGCGGATCTCCGACGCAGCTGCGTGGGAGAGGCGTTTGGAATCCTCAACGGCCCAAACAAGAACGTGGGTATCCAGCAGGATCACCGCGAAGATTCCCAATCATCGCTCGGGGACTCTATGTCACCCACGACCCGGATCACGCCTTTAAGCCTGCCGATGAACTTACGCTCCTCGTCCGCCGGAACCAGCTTGGCGACGGGCTTTCCCCGCTTGGTGATTACGATCGTTTCACGGGTCGAGCGTACGTCCTCCATCAGCGTGAGACAGCGCGTTTTGAATTCCCCAGCCGCAATACTCTTCATGGTCAGATTGTAGCATACATGGTCATATCAAGATGACCATGCGTGGACATCAGGGCGGGCGGGGGCGGGCATCTCTCCTTTCTCCACCACCTACGTGCGGGGCGGGACGCTCCCACGACAGCCGCCGGGACGGCAGCGCTACGTTTATTCGTTGTGAGGCTGGTCGCGTTAGAATCTTGCGATGGATGGATCGAAGCCCAAGGTTCGTCGCTCGCTCACTGGTTCCTTCACTCGTCGCTCCGATGCCGGGCATGACACGCGGCGACTTCGGCTTCAGAAATATTGTTTTGTGTGCGGTACCGACAATCCAGGCGGAATGCATCTCCGGTTCGCCTATGACAAAGAGCGCAATTGTTTCATTTGCCGGTTTCGGTTGGGCGAACGTTATACGGGTCCGCCCGGACATTGCCACGGAGGAATTATTGCCACGATCCTCGATGAGGCGATGGGGAAGGTGAACAAACTGCGGGAAGTGGTGGCGCTGACTTCTGAGATCACGGTGAAGTATTTTCGGCCCGTGCCGCTGAACCAGGCGCTGCGCGTGGAGTCTCGCGAAGTTGAGGTGAAGGGGCGGAGGCATGTCAACATGGCCGAGATACTGGACGCTCAAGGGGAAGTGCTGGCGCGCGGGCAGGGAATTTTTGTTGCGATCGATCCGGAGCGCATGTTTGGCAAATTTGTGAAGTAGCGGCGGCGTCCCTCCGACTGCGCTCAGGGCAGGTTTTGCCGGCTGTCACGACCGCATCTTGCCCCCAGTTCGCCGGCGCTACTACAACCAACGCTTAGCTTTCCCACACCCAGCGTCCGCCTGTCATGGTGCGTTCGATAGGGATGTTGATGATGTTGTAGGGGTCTTCTTTGAAGACGTCGCGTCCCAACACGACGAGGTCGGCGAATTTCCCCGGCTCGATTGATCCCTTTACGTTTTCTTCGTAGGAAGCGTAGGCGCCGTTGATGGTGCCAACGCGAATCGCTTCTTCGAGCGTGATCTTCTGCTGCGGTCCCCAGACGTTGCCCTTGGCGTCGGTGCGCGTGACTTCCGACTGCAGGGCCATCATGGGTTCAAACGGGCCGGGAGGATAATCCGATGCCTGCGTTGGCCGGATTCCGGCGTCGATGAAACTGCGCAGCGCAAACATGTGGTTGACGCGTTCGGCGCCGTATTCTTTCATCTTCTCGCCGTGATAGTACGCGTAGGTTGAGAACGGAGTGGGAATGGCGCCGAGGGCCTTGATCCGCGCCACCAGAGAATCGTTGATGATGGTGCAGTGCTCGAAGCGATAACGAGGGTCTTTGCGAGGCATTTCTTTTTGCAGCCGCTCATAGACGCGCAGCGTGGTATCGATACCGACATCGCCATTGGCGTGCGTTGCCAGTTGCCATCCGGCGACGTGGGCTTTGCGGGCTTGTTGGTAAAGTTCTTCTTCGGTGGTTACGAGAATTCCGAAATCGTTGGGCCTGCCGATGTAGGGCTGGGACAGACGCGCGGTGCGCTCGGAGATGGAGCCGTCGCAGATCATCTTTTGCGCGCCAACTTTTACCCAGTCGTCGCCGAGTCCGGTCTTGATTCCCGCCGCCAGCATCTGGTCCATGAATGTCTGGTAGATGTGGCAATAGACGCGCAGGTTGAGTTGCCCGGCTTCGCGGGCGTCCTGGTAGGCGCGCAGATCGTTTGGATCGCCCATGGCGTCGGTGACGGAAGTGATGCCGGAGCGCGTCATCATTTGCGAGATCAGGCGCACGCCTTCGCGATGATCGTCGCGGGTGAAATTCGACGGGATAATTTTGTCGAAAGTCTCGCGGCCATTTTCGCGAACGCGTCCAGTCAAGTGGCCGGTGGCGGGATCGCGGTCATATTGCCCGCCGGCTGGGTCGGGAGTGTGGTCGTCAATCTTCGCCAATCGCAAAGCGGGCGAGTTGACCCAGGCGGTATGCCCACCGCGGTGCAGCACGAACACGGGATGGTCGGGAACGGCGGCGTCCAACTCTTCGCGTGTCAGGGGACGGCCTTCCGACGTTTTGGTGTCATCGTACTTGAATCCTTGCACCCATTCGCCGGCGGGAGTCTTCGAGGCGCGTTCGCGCAGCGCTTTCAGGATGTCGGCGATCGATCGCAGATCACAATCGACCATGCGCAGGTGAGAAAGGCCTGCCTGCGCGGGATGCGAGTGCGCGTCGATGAAGCCGGGCAGAACAGTCCTTCCGCCGAGATCGATTTTCTTTGCCGTGCCGGAGGCGAGGGCCAGCACTTCGTCGTTCGATCCGATGGCCAGAAATCTTCCACCTGAAATTGCGACGGCCTTTGCTCTCGGCTGGCGCGGGTTGACCGTCCAGAAATTCCCGTTGTAGAGGATGAGTTCGGGCTCGACGCGATCAAGGGCAAATAGCGAGGACGCTCCCAGCAATCCCATTCCGTAAACAAAATGACGACGCGATGCGGGCATCTGATCTCCTGTTGGTTATCCGGGACACTATACTAGACGACGGCTTGACGCGGTCGTTGGTCGTCTGTCGGTGGTCGGTGGTCGGCGGTCGTTCGCGCGGCGTTGCGGCGGATACGGCGCTGGCCAGCTCTCAGCGACCAACGACCATCTACGACTTCTATGTCTGTCCCCACCATCGTCGACGTGCAAGGCCGCAAGCTCAAGCTCACCAATCTTGAGAAGGTGCTCTATCCGGCGGCGGGGTTTCGCAAAGGGCAGGTCGTGGATTTTTATGTCCGCATTGCGCCTGTGCTGGTGCCGCATTTGGCGGGGCGCGCGCTTACGATGAAGCGCTATCCCGAGGGCGTTGGCGAAGACCACGAATATTTCTTCGAGAAGAATGCTCCGATGCATCGGCCGGATTGGGTGAGGACCGCGCCGGTGTGGAGCGGGAGCAATCAGCGCACTATCAATTTTATTCTCGCCAACGATTTGGCGACGCTGGTGTGGATCGCGAATCTGGCGTCGATTGAACTGCATCCGTCACTCGCACTGGCGGTTGACGTTGCGATGCCGACGATGATTGTGTTCGATCTCGACCCGGGGCCTCCAGCGGATATTGTGCAATGCGCGCAGGTTGGGCTTTGGGTGCGCGACATTTTCGATCACTTCGGGTTGCAAAGTTTCCCCAAGACTTCGGGATCGAAGGGGATGCAGATTTATATCCCGCTGAATACGAAGACCAGCTACGAACAGACGAAATCGTTTGCGCACGCGATCGCGCGGTTGCTGGAGCAGGAGCATCCGGAGTTGGTGGTTTCGGATATGAAGAAGGCGGTGCGCACGAACAAAGTGTTCGTCGACTGGAGCCAGAACGACGAGCACAAGACGACGATTTCTGTTTACTCGCTGCGCGCGCGGGAGCGTCCGACGGTTTCGACTCCTGTGACTTGGGAGGAGGTGGAGCAGGCACTGAAGAAAAAAGATGCGGGGAAGTTGGTGTTCGAGGCCAAGGATGTTCTGGCACGGGTGGAGAAAATGGGCGACCTCTTCGCGCCGGTGCAGACGCTGAAACAGAAGCTGCCGCAACTTACGGGGCTGGGCGCGGCGTCCGCAGAGGAATCGGAGGAAAGCGGAGGCCAAATCGCTGCGCAGGCCGAAGCAAACCAGAAGTCGAAACCGGCAGCGAAGACGAAAGGGAGTGCCGCGGCGGCGCATCGTCGCAAGTTATAATCCCGCTTTATATGGCGCAACTTTACGTGGGAACTTCCGGATGGGCCTATCCAACGTGGAAGCCGGCTTTCTATCCCGAGAAGTTGGCGCAGAAAAAGTTTCTGAACTTTTACGCGTCGAAACTGAATGCCGTTGAAGTCAACTACACGTTCCGCCAGTTGGTGAAAGAGACGACCGTCCAGAACTGGATCGCCCACACGCCTGAGCATTTTCGGTTCACGATCAAGGCGCACCAAGTGCTCACGCACATCAAGCGATTGAAGAATGCGGAAGAATTTCTGGCGCGGTTTGTCGGCACGCTGGAAGGACTAGAGCGCGCGGGACGGCTGGGGCCGCTATTGTTTCAGCTGCCTCCAAACTATAAAGCGGATCACGCAGCGCTGTCCGATTTTCTGAAACTCTTGCCGAGAACGGTGCGCGCGGCGTTTGAGTTCCGCAACGAGACTTGGTTTGCGGATGCGACTTGGGACGCGCTGCGCGAACGCAATATCGCGCTCTGCGTGGCGGAGACGGAAGAGCGCGACACTCCCGACGTCGTAACCGCCGACTATGCCTACTATCGTTATCGCAAACCTTCTTACACGGCGGAAGAGCGTAAGAAAATGTCTGGGCGCATCCAGGAGCATCTTGAAGCGGGCCGCGATGTGTTCGCTTACTTCAAACACGAAGAAACGCCCGAGGGCGTGTTGTATGCGGTCGATCTTTTTGGTGAAGTAGTTAAGGAAGTCGGCGGTCTGTGAGGCGCATCCTGCGCGACACTTCTCTGTGGGGCTTCGACATTCCATACTAGTTGCATGGCTCCCGACGCCAAGGCCAACCCGAACGCTCATACTCTCGCCGGGTTCCTCGACTATCTGCGGGTCGAGCGCGGTTCGGCGAAATTGACGATCGCCGCATACACTGGCGATCTCGTTCAGTTCGCCGAATTTTTGGAGGCGCGTCAGCAGAAGTTGGCTGGAGCGCGGCGCGAAGACGTGCGGGAATACATTCAGCAATTGTTTTCGAATGCGCTCGATGGGCGTTCGGTGGGACGGAAGCTTTCCGCCATCCGTCAGCTTTACCGGCATTTGCTGCTGGATGGAAAGATCGAGAAGGATCCAACTCTGAATATCGACTTGCCGAAGCAGTGGAAGGTGCTGCCCAAAGCGCTGAGTCGCGCCGAAGTGGGGAGCATGCTGACGCCCACGCAACGGGTCAATGAAACCGTGCGAGGTGAGGCGCTCGCGCTTCGGGATCGGGCGATGATCGAGCTTCTTTATGCCGGGGGAGTGCGTGTTTCAGAAGTTGCCGACGCGCGACTGGAAGATCTGAAACTCGAGATGGGATATATCCTCGTGCGCGGCAAGGGCGACAAAGAGCGCATCGTGCCGCTCGGAGTGCCGGCCCAGCGGGTGTTACAGCTGTATTTGAAAAACGGCAGAGACGCGATTTCAAAAAAAAGAAACTCGCCCCTTTTGTTTTTGGGCACAGGCGGACGGCGGTTGACGCGTCAGCGGGTGTGGCAGTTGGTTGGAAAAGCTAGTCTCGCATCGGGACGACATGCCAGTCCGCACATGCTGCGGCACTCGTGCGCTACACATATGGTGGAGAATGGGGCCGATCTGCGGACAGTGCAGACGATTCTTGGCCATTCGGATATTTCTACCACGCAGATTTATACGCACGTGGCGCTGGACCGGCTGAAAAGTGTGTATGCGAAACATCATCCGCGGGCGAAAGCTAAAATCTAAATCCACCACCGAGGCACGGAGAGGGTTTTGTAATTTGGCAATCGGGTAATTTGGTAATTGCGGGATCGAGCGATCAAGCATTCGGTTTTCTCCGTGGCTTTGTGCCGCCATGGTAGGTGTTTTGCATTTCATGAAAAAAGCTGCCAATCGCGAACGCACCATCGTCGAACTCGCCACGGACGATTTCCTGCGGCATTTGCGGGAGCGTAACGCTTCGGCGCATACGATCAAGGCTTACACCGGCGATCTTGACAGCTTCGCCGCTTACATTGGGTCGCGCGGATGGAAGACGATCGATCACATTGCGATTCGCGGATTTCTTTCGCATCTTTACGACAGAGGGTTGAGCAAGACTTCGGTGGCGCGCGCGCTGGCTGCGGTGCGGTCGCTGTATCGCTGGCTGGCGCAGGAAGGCGTGGTCGAGCAGAACCCGGCGAAGCTGGTTTCTACGCCGCGGCTGCCGAAGAAACTGCCGCGTGTTCCGACGATTGAAGAAATGAATACCATGCTCGACGGCAAAATGCCGGAGGTGGCGTCGTTTCCAGAGCGCGACCGGCTAATGTTCGAGTTGCTCTACGGCTGTGGCATTCGCAACTCGGAGCTGGTCGGCATCAATCTCGACGACATCAGCATGAGCAACGAAGCGATTCTGATTCGCGGCAAGGGGAAGAAGGAGCGCTTTGTTCCGTTCGGGGGATCGGCGCTTGCCGCGCTTAGCGTCTACCTGCCGTGGCGGCAACAACTTCTCGCTACGTTGAAGAACATCCCCAAGAGGACGACCGCGGCGCTGCTCGTGAATCAGCGCGGCGGACGGCTTACCACGCGCAGCGTTGGGCGCATCGTCAAGCGAATCGCGGTGGCGAAAGGGATGTCGCCCGAGGTGCATCCGCATACGTTGCGACATGCGTTTGGCACGCACATGCTGGAAGAGGGAGCGGACTTGAGGGCGATTCAGGAATTGCTGGGGCATGAACGGCTGGCGACGACGCAGCGTTATACGCAGCTGTCCGTGAAGCAAGTGATGAATGTTTATGATCTGACGCATCCGCGGGCTAAGTAGTTCCTGGAGTCTTGCTGGGCCGCGAGGGTGTCTTGGTGTCGGCGCGGCGGCGCTGTTTGGATCCGATTCATTTTGCTCTTAAAAGGAGAACCGGCACACTGATGCTGTGTTGCACTCGGCTGGCTGTGGTGCCGAGGAACACATCCGCGAGGAAACGGTGGCCGTGGGTGCTCATCGCGACCAGGTCGCAGCCTTTTTCCCGGACCCATTTGACGATTTCCTTGGCTGGTTCGCCATAGGCCAACTCGGCGTCGGCGCGAATGCCCGCAGACTGGAACTCCGATTGGACTTGTTTCAGATAGGCGGTGTCTTCGTCTACTTCGGCGCTGACCGCGTCGCGGCCGTAGGTTCTGGCGGCCCATCCATCGGCTACATGCAACAAGACCAGGCGGCTCCCAGCGAGCGCCGCCAGCTTTTTAACGTGTTCGATGATCACGCGGTCGCTTGGCGAATTGTCGAGCGTGACGAGAATTGTGTTGTACATGGCAGTTGTATTCTCTCGATTTCCGTGGCCGCAACGGTCAGCTTTGGAGTGTCATCCGCCGACGATTACTTGCCAGGCTGATTTTAGCGCCTGCGGCAGGCCATAGACGTCCATTGCAGTGATGACGACTGCGCTGGACCAACCGGCGGTCAATAGAAACCATCCGTTTCTCCATGCCCCCATTCTTTTTTCGGAGCTGGTGAAGTGCAGCAACGGAAGCATGGCGAATGGAAGCTGAAGCGCCAGGACCACCTGACTGAGCGTGAGCAGATCGGTGACGCTGCTGTCGCCGCGCAGTCCGATCACGAAGACCGCGGGCAGGATTGCGAGCGTGCGGGTGATGAGCCGGCGCACCCACGGTTTGATGCGCCAGTGCATGAAGCCTTCCATGACGACTTGTCCGGCGAGCGTGCCGGTAATAGTGCTGCTTTGTCCGCTGGCGAGAAGAGCTACGGCGAACAGCGTGCTCGCGGCGGCTGTGCCCAATAACGGCGCGAGGGTCAAGTAGGCGACGCGAATCCAATCGCTGCTGGCGGTGAAGTGGACTAGTTGGCCGCCGGAAACCATCACGCTTTCTTTGCCGAAGAAGACCATCGCCGCCAGCACCAGAATCGCGGCGTTGACGAAGAAGGCGATGGTGAGCGCGGCGATCGAGTCGATGGTGTTGAAGCGGATCGCTCTCCGAATCGACGGTGCGTCTTTTTGCAGTTTGCGGCTCTGCACCAGCGCGGAATGCAAGTAGAGGTTGTGTGGCATCACGGTGGCGCCGATGATACCGATGGCCAGGTACAGGACTCCGGCTTGACGAACGTGTGGCGAAATCAGTGCTCGTCCCATTTCCAAGAAACTTGGCTGAGTCTGGGGCAGAATGAAAAGTTCGATGAAGTAGCAGGCGCCGATGGTGACGATAAGGAGCAGCACGACAGCTTCAATGGTGCGCATTCCGGAGCTTTGCAGTGCGAGCAACAGGAGCACGTCCAAGCCGGTGATGATCACGGCCCAAAGTAGCGGGATGTGAAACAGCAGGTTGAGGGCGACGGCGCTCCCTAAAACTTCCGCCAGATCGCAGGCGCCGATGGCGACTTCGCTCATCAGCCAATTCGGCCAGCGGGTCCATGCGGGATACCAGTCGCGGCAGCACTGGGCAAGGTCTTTGCCGGTGACAACGCCGAGGCGGGCGGAAATCACTTGCATGAAGATTGCCATCAGGCTGGCGAGTCCGACCACCCAGAGGAGTCCGTATTTGAACTGAGCGCCGGCTTGCAGATCGGTGCCCCAGTTGCCGGGGTCCATGTAGCCGACGCTGACTAGAATCGCTGGGCCGACGAAGGCGCGCCACTGCTCCCAGAATCCGGCGTCGTGATGCGGGACCTCGACGGTGCTGTGCACGTCTTCCAGGGAGAGGCTCTTGGCGCGTGGAATGTTGGTTTCCATGGAATGTGGTTAGCCTTAGTATAGTAGCACGGATTAACCACGGTTAATGAAAGACCACTTCGGGCGTCGAAGCAGGAGTGGCTGTTCTTCGGTTCCCCCTTGAAGGAGGTCATTACTCTGGTAACTTTGCGCGGGTACTGAAATACCTCACCATGACAGCAGGGAATGTTTGCCCGCACCCGTCGTTCTGGACGATGGACGAGAGTTGGACTTGTGAATATGAGTAAAATTGCCAAGGAAAGCATCCTGCTGCTGTCGCTTTTTGTCATCGCAGCGACTCTCCAGTTCTTCGCGCAGTCGCTTCCCATGGCGCTGTGTTTTTATTTTCTCCCCACTTTGTACTCGGCTTACTTCTTCGGCCGGCGGCACGCGACTCTTACCGCGTTCGCCAGCGTTTTCCTGGTCGTGCTGCTCGATTTCCTGAATAACCTGATGCCCGGACACCGGGTACTGTCACTGCCGGGAGAGCGGCTGTTCAACTTCGCCATCTGGGCGGGGATTTTGGCGGTGACCGGCTACGCGATGGGGACGCTTTACGAGCGCAAGCAGGCGATGACCACCGACATCCGGGAAAGCTTCAGCGGGCTGCTGCTGGTGTTGCAACACTTCATGGCGACGCAAAAATTGGGGGAAGGCGAAAATCAGCAGGTGGTGGAAACGACGACCAGAATCGCGCAGACGATGGGCATGGGGGCGGATCGCATCGAGTTGCTGCGGTCTGCGGTGTTGCTTCGCGATTTGAGCAAGCTTGGCATCAGCAACGACATTCTTTACAAGGCCGCGGACATCAACCGCGATGAAGTCGTGAAGAGTTTCCGCAAGGGCGAGAAGGCTGACGTGCGTACCCAGGCCACCGGGAATGTACTGCGAAAATTGATTCCCATCATGGTCGCCGAACAGATCGTGCAGGATCAGGGCGCGCGTTCGGTGAATGTTCCGATTGAGGCGCACATCCTTGCCGTCGCGGATGCGTATCAGAAGCTGATCAGCGGCGCCGACGGCAAGATGCTTTCGCCCGTTCAGGCCGAGGAAGAGATTATTGCTGGAGCCGGCCAGAAATTTCACGTTGGCGTGGTCGACGCGTTCACCAAGGCAATGGTGCGTCGCGCTCACGGCGCGGGCGCGTAAACCCCGAGAGCTTGAACCGCAAAGAACGCTAAGAAATGCGGCCAAAGGCGCGAAGAAAATCCTAACTACTGCGATCTTGAACTGAGGGCGTGATACCCCGCGTTCCACTTTAAGAATTGTTTCTTCGTAAATCCTGCCACATCGCCACCACCTTCGACTTTAAGTCGTTCGTCAGTTGCTCATACGATGCCTCGCCAGCTTCATTCAGCGCAGGCGGCTGAATTGGTTTTCCGAAAACGAGTTGCAGATGGGCGAGCCTTGGATATTTCTGGTGGCGTGGCCAGGCTTCGTAGAAGCCCTCGATCGCGACGGGGACGATTGGGGCTTGGCTGTGAATCGAGAGAATCGCCGCACCCTTGCGAAATATGGTGGGGTCGCCGGTGTTACTGCGCTCCCCTTCGGGATAGAGAATCAGAATCCGCCGCTGACTGAGGCCGAAGGCTCCGGCACGCATGGCCGACACCAGATTGGCGTCCGGGTCGAGGACCACGACGCGAATCCATCGCGCCAGCCGCCGCATGAACCCTTTTCCGAAAATGTCGCTGGTGCCAAGCGCGAACATCTCGCGGAACAAGCGCCATGGCAGCGCGCTGGTCATGACCAACGGATCGACGTAGCTCTGGTGATTGGAACAGATCAGGTAGGGACCGTTTTCCGGAAGGTTTTCGAGCCCGCTGATTTTGAGGTGAAAAGGGCCGCGAGCCACAAGATAAATCAAGCGGCCCAACAGAAAGAAAAGCACATCGGCAAAAATATTGTGGCGCATCAGCGCGAGCGCCTCGGGATCGGTCACCGGCTCGCTCAGAATTGTGGACCAGGCCGGTGCCGCCGAGCCCGCCTGACCTTCGCCTCGTGCTGCACTCGCTAGAACGGTATCGACCAGATCGCGCACCGAATAGATCTCCGCCAGTTGCGACTCAGGCATAGCGCCGCCGAGTTGCTGTTCGAGCGCGGTGAGCAGTTCCACGCGTTGCATCGAGTCGAGTCCCAGATCGAGTTCGAGATTGTGCGCGGGACGAATCGCGGCAAGCAGATTGCGGGAAGATTCCCGGACGATGGCCAGAGCGCGCCGCACGTCGTCACGTTCGAGCCACGACTTCTCGTCGTTGGTGAGGGGCTTCTCGGTTCCCAGATCCGAATCGCCGACGCCTTTTGCCTTGAGCTCGCGGACCCTCTTTTCGATCTGGAATCGCTTGAGCTTGCGGGTGGTGGTGCGCGGCAAATCTTCCTGCCAGATATCGTAGCTGCCGAGGCGTTTCGTGGAAGCAATCTTGTGAGAGAGCGCTTCAATCTCGAAACGAATTGCTTCTTTGGAATTGACGATCTTCCGCTCGCGCAGCAGGTCGAAATTTGGGGTGACGACCGCATGCAGGCGCTCTGAGGTGGAATCTCCCGGGCGGGCTTCGAGCGCCATCACGCAGATTTCCTTGACGTATCGCGCCTGCAGATAGTGCGCTTCGATCTCCTCGGGATAAACATTTTTTCCATTGGCGAGGACGATGACTTCTTTGCGGCGTCCGGTGATGAAGAGGTTGCCTGCGGCGTCGAAGTATCCGAGATCGCCGGTATGGAACCAGCCGTCGCGCAGGACTTCGGCAGTGGGCACGGGGCGATTCCAGTATCCCTTCATGACGATGGCGCCGCGGATTGCAATTTCACCGGCTGCAGGTGCTCCTTCTTCCGGCGATTGCGGGTCGATGATCCTGGCTTCGACTCCGGGAAAGGGCTGGCCGACCGAACCGAATACGACGTTACCGGGAGGATTGATGAAGGCACCGCCGGTGGTTTCGGTGAGGCCGTAAGCGTTCAGGACGTCGATGCCGAAGGAGTAAAAGTCGCGGGCGACGGCAGGATCGAAACGCGATCCTCCGGTTACGAGATAGCGCATGCGAGCGCCCATGGTGGCGTGAATCTTGCCGAAGAGAAGTTTGCCAGCGTTGATGCCGACGCGACGCAGCGTGCGGTTGAGCGCCATCAGCGTACGGACGATACGCAGCGTAGTCTTGCCGCGTTTGCCGAGCTCTTTGAAGATGCGCTCGTGGATCAGGTAGAAAAACTGAGGGACGACGCAGAACACGGTGATCTCGCGTTCCTGCAAGGCCCGCAGCAGTTCGGTGGTGTTCAGGGTTTCGAGGTAGACGACGCGCGCGCCGTTGAAGAGCGGCAGGAAAAGGTTCGTCATCTGCGCGAGAACGTGAAACATCGGAAGGATTCCGAGCAGCGCGTCGCGCGAATCTATTTTGATGACCGCGAGCACGGAGGCCGCCTCGCCCAGTAAGTTGGCGTGGGTGAGCATCACTCCTTTTGGATCGGCAGTGGTACCTGAGGTGTAGAGGAGGGCGGCGAGGTCGCTTTCAGCGGGGACGATAGGCTGAAAAGTCTCGGGGCCGGCAGCGAAGATGGAATCAAGATCGGCCGAGAGGTTCGCGGTCGTCGCGGGAGTTGCTGCCTGCTCGGTCGCCGCCGAAGTCATCACCAGAGCAACACTGAGTTCCGCGACTGCTTCGGATGCCACCGGCAGATGCTTCACATCGCAGAACAGCAGGGAAGCGCCGCTGTCGATCAGCAACTTCTTGACCTGGTCGGCGTGGAAGGTGGTGTCAAGGGGAACCGCGGTTCTGCCAGCGGCGATGATGCCTAAATATGCTGCTACCCAGCGGGGATGGTTTGCCGCCAGGATGGCGATGCGGGCATCGCGTGGAACGCGAGTAGAAAGCCAGTTCGCCACGCTTTCCGACATGCGGGTAAGTTCGGCGAAGGAGACACGCTCGACCGCCTGCTGGCGCTGAATTTCAAGTGCGATGTTGTCGGGGAATTTGCGGGCGGATTCCTGAAAGCGCTGGTAAAAGGCAGGCATGGGGACTACGGGCGGAATGATACAGGGAGGGCGTGGGTTAGCGCCAATTCTTGATTAAGTCTGCGGTTGTTGGTATGACTCTCTGATCGTGGCCGCCGCAATGCAGGGTGGCTGCAAAGTCTTGTACAGCGAAAACCTGCAGCACGGCCGCCGTTTCGGTGATTTGGTAGTTGAGAATCCGTTTCTCTAACCTGACGTTACATGCTTTGCTGGTCCCTCGCCTTCCCTGCCGCATCTAATGTGCTAGGCTTTTACCAATATCTGGGACGTGTGTCCTCCGAAGGAAATTTCTTTTGATTAACACTTTGTTGGGCAAGGTTTTTGGGACGAAGAATGAACGCGAGGTCAAGCGCCTGCTGCCTCATGTGGCGGCGATCAGCGCGCTTGAGCCGGAGATGCAGAAGTTCTCCGACGAGCAGCTCCGCGCGAAGACCGACGAGTTTCGAGCGCGGATTCAAGAGCGGCTTAGCGCGATTGCCGATGAGCCGGTGGTCGATGCCGACCCCGAGAAGGCTGGTCTCCAGAACGCCGACCTCCATGACAGCGACCGCCAAAAAGCAATCGAAACGCAGCGCGACGAGGCGTTGAAAGCCGTGCTCGACGAGCTGCTCGAAGAGGCGTTCGCGGTGGTTCGTGAAGCTGGGCGGCGCGTGCTCAACATGCGGCATTTCGATGTGCAGTTGATCGGCGGCATGGTCCTGCACCACGGCACGATCGCTGAAATGAAGACCGGGGAAGGCAAGACGCTGGTGGCGACGCTTCCGGTTTATTTGAATGCGCTGAGTGGACGCGGCGTACATGTCGTCACGGTCAATGACTATCTGGCCAAGCGCGATTCTGAATGGATGGGCAAGCTCTATGGCTTTCTCGGCCTGAGTGTCGGCGTGATCGTCCACGATCTTGATGATGAGGAACGCCGCGCCGCTTATGCCTCGGACGTGACTTACGGCACGAACAACGAATTTGGATTCGACTATCTGCGCGACAACATGAAGTTTGATTTGAACGATTGCGTGCAGCGCGTGCACAACTTCGCGATTGTCGACGAAGTGGACTCGATCCTGATTGACGAAGCGCGGACGCCGCTCATCATTTCGGGAGCCAGCGAGGAATCGACCGACAAATATTACAAAGTGAATCGCATTATCCCCAAGCTCGAGAAGGGCGAAGAAGTGGACACGCAGCCGGGCGAGCCCAAGATCATGACCGGCGACTTCGTGGTGGATGAAAAACATCGCAACGTCACGGTCACCGACGACGGCTGGGAGAAAGTTGAAAAATTGCTTAGCATCGGCAACATTGCCGACCCGGAAAACTGGGCGCTGAAGCATCACGTTGAGACCGCCGTCAAGGCGCACGCGCTTTATAAGAAGGACGTTGAATACGTAGTCAAAGATGGCGAAGTGATTATCGTCGACGAATTTACCGGCCGACTCATGCCCGGACGCCGCTGGTCGGATGGCCTGCACCAGTCGATTGAGGCCAAAGAGGGCGTCAAGATCGAGCGCGAGAATCAAACGCTCGCCACCATCACTTTTCAAAATTATTTCCGCATGTACAAGAAGCTGGCGGGCATGACGGGCACGGCGGAAACCGAAGCGCCGGAATTCGACAAGATTTACCGGCTCGAAGTCATCGTTATTCCGACCAATCGAGTGTTGTTGCGTCATGAGAATCCCGACATCGTTTATCGCACGGAGAAAGAAAAATATTTCGCGGCGGCGGACGAAATTCAGAAGCTGCACGACAGCCAACAACCGGTGTTGGTGGGCACCACCTCGATTGAGAAGTCGGAGCGGCTTTCGGAATTGCTGAAGAAGAAGGGAATCAAGCACGTCGTCCTGAATGCGAAGTATCACGAGCGCGAGGCGGAAATCGTGGCGCAGGCCGGACGCAAGGGCATGGTCACGATCGCCACGAACATGGCAGGCCGCGGCACCGACATTTTGCTCGGCGGCAATGCCGAATTCATGGCCAAGCAGGAATGCGTGAAGAAGGGAATCGCGCAGCCGATCCGCACGGCCCAAGGAAAAATCGAAGCGGAGGTGGACGATCCGAACCGTACGGTCTGGTATTACGCGGGCAATGAGTTTGCGGTTCCGACCGATCAGTGGAATGAGATCTTTGCGAGGCACAAGGTCGACACCGATCGCGAGCACCGGGAAGTGATCGAGGCGGGCGGGCTGCACATTTTTGGCACCGAGCGCCACGAAGCACGACGCATTGACAATCAGCTGCGCGGACGCGCCGGACGTCAGGGCGATCCCGGGTCATCGCGTTTTTATCTCTCGCTTGAAGACGACTTGATGCGAATCTTCGCTAAGGAGTGGGTTTCGAACCTGTTGCAACGCCTTGGCATGGAAGAGGGTATCCCCATCGAGTCGCGCATGATTACGCGGCGCATTGAAGCCGCGCAGAAAGCCGTTGAAGGTCAGAACTTCGAATCGCGCAAGCACCTTCTCGAATACGACGACGTCATGAACAAGCAGCGTACGGCGGTCTACGGGCTGCGTCGGCGACTGCTTGAAGGGCTCGACCAGAAAGATCTCATCATTGAAGACTATGTCTCTGGGATTCTCGGCGACATTCTGGAACGCTGCTGTCCGCCGAAAGAACACGTCGCCAACTGGGACCTCAAGGCTTTGAAAGACGCGATTTTTACGCGCTTCGTCGTGGACATCTACGCTGAGGGGCTCAAACCTGAAGAGATGAACCGTCAGGAACTGGGTGACGGAATCTTTGACAAACTCAAAGAGCGCTATGACGCGAAAGAAAGACTGATCGGCCCCGAAGCCATGCGTTATCACGAGCGCATGATCATGCTCAGCGTTATCGACGGGCAGTGGAAAGATCACCTGCTCTCGATGGATCACCTGAAAGAAGGCATCAACCTGCGCGGCTATGCGCAGCACGATCCGTTGGTGGAGTACAAGCGCGAGTCTTACGACATGTTCGAAGAGATGATGCGGCGCTTTCAAGAAGAGACGGTGCGGTATTTGTACATGATGCAGATTATGGAGCGTCCGCCGGATGGGGGAACGAGGCCGAGCGGCGACGGTGGGACGCAGAACGATCCGGCTGCGCTGGCACCGGAAACGGGGCCGCCCTCGGTGATTACGGGCGGTCGAGGCCGCAATGGAGGCAGGCCACGTCAGGTTGCTACCTCGGTCGACGAAATCGAAGAAGCCTTCCAGCGCAAGAAAAAGCGTGAACTGGAACAGGCGCGTATGGCGGGAGCCGGCGATATGCAAGTGCAGCAGGTAGTGCGCTCAGGAGACAAAATAGGCCGCAACGATCAATGCCCCTGCGGCAGCGGCAAGAAATATAAAAAGTGTTGCGGGGCGGGATCGTAAGAGTGGATTGGGCGCGGACGGGTGCCTCGCCCGTCCAAGCCGGACGCAGCTCGGCAGTCGCCAGTCGTCACCTCGACTTCGGAGCCGACTTCTTGCCAATTGCACGGAACAACATTCCCGAGGCTTGACTGCGACTCGCGCGTTTCCAGTCAAAGAACAGCTCCGCATAGGTCTTCGTAACGTAGGCGGCGGGTGCGATCCCGAGAGCGCGCGCGGTTTGGTCGATCCAGCGTGGCGGGCCTTCGATCTCGCCGAAATTCCCAAGCGGAGTCTCATCCAGCACAACGTGGCCTTTGCCGTCGCTCCACTCCGCGCGATATTTCTCGTAGCAAAACGTAGGCTCGAAACCGAGCGCGCGCAGAATGGAGTCCATCTGCAGGCCGTTTTGCACTTGCGTCTCCAGCTCAACTCTTACTTTGTGCCGTGTCGTTGTTTGGTGCCTGCCTTTACCTTTTGTTTTGTGCGTTAGCACCCAGGTATCGCCATACTTGCGCAGACGCAGCACTTCGCCGCGCTTACGTAGCTTTTGGCCGGCTAGGTCGTAGAGGGAATTCACTTCGTGGGTGGAGCGGGTGCGCCTTTTGAATCCCGCCCGGTTTAGCGCCTGGGTCAGCGCGGGCAGGTTCTCAATCCGAAATTTAATTTCGACTTCCTTCGGCATGTTGCAATCTTAACCGCCGAGACGCCGAGGACGCAGAGAATAACTGAAAGAATTGATTCAAATGAGAACTCAGAGAGCCCTGCTGAAGCATTTCTCGGCGCACTCTGCGTCTCGGCGGTGAAGCTATGACGACTTGGGTTCCACTTCGGAGTCCTGGATCCGGCGATGGAACCAGCTCATGTGGGGCAGTTCGCGCTCCACTTTTCGGCGGCTGGCGATCAGTTCGGCGGTAATGGATACGGCGATTTCTTCTGGCGTGATGGCACCGATGTCGAGTCCGACGGGGGCGTGGACGCGATCGAACAAATGCGGCACCAGACCTTCCTGCTGCAGCTCTTTGTAGATGGTGATCGTCTTGCGTTTCGATCCGATCATGCCGATATAGCGTGCCGGAGTTTGCACCGCCCAGCGCAACATGCGCATATCGTCGCGGTGTCCGCGGGTGACGATGACGATGTAGGAAGATTCTGCCGGCGTGAGCTGCGCTGCGGCCTTATCGAAGTCTTCGGCGACGATCTGCTGCGCCTCCGGGAAGCGCTCGCGATTCGCGTAGGCTTCGCGATCGTCGATAACCGTGATGTCGAATCCGGCGATGCGCGCGACCTGGTAAAGACTGGCGGCAACGTGGCCCGCGCCAAAAATATAAAGGTCGGCGGGAGGCAGGATCGGTTCGACAAAAATCTCGAGCGTCCCGCCGCAGACGAGACCGGTGTCGTATTTCGGATCCTGATTCAGGTCGAAGGTTAGAGTGCGTGGCCGCTCCGACTCCATGACTTCGCGGGCCGCCTGCCAGACGTCAGCCTCAACGCAGCCGCCGCCGATCGTGCCAACGATCGAGCCGTCGTCGCGCACCAGCATTTTGGCCGTCTTGAAAGAGGGAATCGAACCGCGGACGTTGACGATTGTCGCCATGGCTCCGCGACGGCCATCTTTGCGCAGCCGGACGATTTCCTCGTAAAGGTCCATGCACGATGATTATTGGGGTGTGGCGGGGGCAAGTCAAATGGGATTCAAGAAACCGGCAGGCCCACCAAATCAAAAACCCCGGGTGATCATTCCCGGGGCTACTGGTGTTTCGCCAGTGGTATTCATGACACGGCCCGCGAGCTATTATGTTCGCGCCATCCCCAAGGCTATGTCAAGGGTACTTTTGTTGGTATTTGTGAGTGACTGCACGGAGGGCGACAGACTCGAACTGCAGTGGCTGATCAGCCACTCAGCGGTTTCGCGGACCGTGTCCAGTACCCACTGGAAACACCTTCCAGACTTTGGCCCGCGATTCCGACCTTATACCCCTTGTTGGATATATAGATGTGCGCTAGATCACGGCGCGTTTGGTACATTGCGTTAGTAGCAAGTTCCAAAACGGGATGTGCATTCCGTCCTTAGGAGCCCCATGAAAGCCGTCCGCATTCATCAATTCGGTGGAGCTGAAGTGCTCATCTACGAAGAAGTCCCCGATCCGAAGCCGCGCCAGGACCAGGCACTTGTTCGTGTGCGCGCCTGCTCGCTGAACCACCTCGACATTTGGGTGCGCCAGGGACTTCCCGGCGTCAACCTGCCGCACATTCTGGGCAGCGATATTGCGGGAGAGATTGTCGAAGTCGGCGAGTACGTCAGCGACCTCAAAGCTGGACAACGCGTGCTGATAGCGCCGATGCATTTCTGTAATCACTGTGCGAAATGTGTTGCCGGATTGCAGAATCAGTGCCGCCAGTTCACGGTGCTCGGCAACGCCGTAGACGGTGGCAATTGTGAACTGATTGCCGTGCCTGCGGTGAATGTAATCCCCATCCCCGACGCGCTCGATTTCAACGAGGCGGCTAGCGTTCCGCTGGTGTTTGTAACCGCGTGGCATATGCTGACGGGGCGCGCTGCGATCCGTCCGGGCCAAACCGTGCTGGTACTGGGTGCGAATTCTGGAGTGGGCATTGCCGCGATTCAGATCGCAAAATTTTTTCACGCGCGCGTGATCGCAACCGCTGGCGATGAGCGCAAAGCAGAGCGGGCGCAAGAACTCGGCGCCGATTTCGTCATCAATCACTATCAGCAGAAGATTTCGCAGGAAGTGCGGCGGATCACAAAAGGGGAAGGTGTTGACATCGTGATCGAGCACGTCGGTCCTGCGACGTGGGAAGAGAGCGTGCGTTCACTCAAGACCGGCGGGACGCTGGTGACATGCGGCGCAACCACCGGACCGAAAGTTGAACTTGATTTACGGTTTCTGTTCTCGCGACAGATGTCATTGCTCGGGTCGTATATGGGCACGATGAGCGAGCTTCACGAAGTGCTTGGCCACGTATTCGCCGGACGACTGAAGCCTGTGATCGACCATACTTTTCCGTTGAGCGAAATTCGTACGGCTCACGAGTACCTGCAGAAGAGCCAGATGTTTGGGAAGATTGTGCTGAACCCGTAAGCCAGGTTCACCGCCGAGACGCCGAGACGCCGAGACGCCGATGACACCGAGGCTAGCGAGGGCTGACAATCAGCGTATTGTGGAAATTCAATGAAGCGAGTGAAAGCGCGATTCGTCGTCTGCGTGAAGAACGAGGGCTACCTCGCATCGCTCGAAGTGCCGAAGCTCTACCAAGTTGTCTCGGATGAGGCCGCTGGAAAGCTGCACCAGGTTCGCGTCATCGATAAGT
>JAYUJG010000027.1:0-2144 GCA_043765355.1 Acidobacteriaceae bacterium
CCCCTGCGGCCATGAAGACGATCAGCGTCGTCACTCCCTGCTATAACGAGGAAGGCAACGTCCGCGAAGTCTACGAGCGCGTGCGCGACCTCATGGTGAGCCTCGCCCGATACCGCTACGAACACATCTTCATCGACAACGCATCCCGTGACAGCACGTTCGCGGTGCTCAGCGAAATCGCGGCCAGCGACTCCAACGTCAAGGTAATCCGCAACGCCCGCAACTTTGGGCACGTCCGCTCGCCGATGCACGCGCTGCTGCAGACTCAGGGCGACGCGGTTATTGTCCTGATGTCTGACTTGCAGGACCCGCCTGAGGTTCTCGCTCAACTTTTGGAACAGTGGGAAAAGGGCGTGCCCATCGTGATCGCCGTCAAACATCGGAGCCAGGAATTCGGGCCGATGTTCCTGGTAAGAAAACTGTTCTATCGCATGGTCAACCACCTCTCCGACGACATCGAGACCTACGAAAACTTTACCGGCTTTGGTCTGTATGATCGACAAGTCATCGATCTGGTCCGTCAGTTTGGAGATCCGTACCCCTATTTCCGAGGCATGATCGCCGAAATCGGACTGCCACACAGCGAAATTCAGTACGAGCAGCAGCGCCGCAAGCACGGCAAATCCAAGAACAATTTCTACACGCTCTACGATCTCGCCATGCTTGGCATCACCAAGCTCTCCAAGGTGCCGCTACGCCTGGTTACATTTGCCGGGTTCGCAGGATCTTTGTTTTCGATGCTCGGGGGCACGGCCTACTTTGCATACAAATTATTGTTTTGGCGCCAATTCACACTTGGCATCGCCCCGATCGCGATCGGAATGTTTTTTCTGGGGTCGCTCCAGCTTCTCTTCATGGGGATCATCGGCGAGTACGTCGGGAACATCCACACGCAGGTACACAACCGGCCACTGGTGGTCGAACGCGAAAGATTGAACTTCCAGTGTGAGCCTGGCGAAGCGCTTCCGCGGGACAATCGGGCTTCAAGCGCAGCCGCGGGCCGCTGATTTGTGCACGATCAAGAAGCTCAGGTCTGAGCGTAATTGGGTTCGGGTCGCGGACCTTAGAATTTCGCAATCCCGCCGTGGGCGCGGGCCGAGGCCTTAACGCTACGGTCTCCAGTAGATCTGGAAAAATCCGGATTGTTGGTGGTTGGGGAACTTCCTTACAACCTCGGCCTGCACTTTCGGGGTCATGCGCGTCCCCAAGAAATAGGGTGATTCCGTAAGCACAACCAGCTTCAGATCGTCGGACTCGATCGCCTTCAAAACATCCTTCTCAGGGGCACCGTCGTCGTAGCGAGTGACATTCTTAAGGCCGGTAATAAAATAGAGCTCGGGACAGGCATTGCCAGCGAACATCAGGCCATTGGGCGCCCGCGCCTGCAGAAAACGGGTCAGGTTCTCCCAGTAAGCCTCATCTTCGATCGCGATGCCGCCTCGCGGGACGCGAAAGTTGTCCATCTGACCGATAACGTGGGGCAGTTCCGCGATGTGGAGAGGGATGAGGCTGACGACGCCATAGAGCAGGTAGAACCCCAGGACGGAAGCCAGCACGTAAGTGCCCGGCTGCTTTCGGACTGTGGCCACAATCGCAACCAGAGCCAGGATGGTCAGCGGCAGGGCGTAACACAGATAAATCGGCGCCGGGAACGGAAACTGCACCATGGTGCAGGTTGCGGCCAGCGCAACCAGTAACATGAGCCGCTGCCGATCGAGTTTTCTGGAGTCACCCGCATTCTGCAAACAACGCACGGCGATGGCCCCGAGGACAACCACGACTGGCGTCAGCATTGCGGCCGAGAACCACACGCTCCTCAGAATGAACACTGACCGGGTAGCGCAAACCACCAACATGACGGCGAGCGCGCCGATGGCGGCGCCGACTACTCGTCCTTGCAATTGCTTGCAGAACATCGCCACGGCTAAAAGCGCGAGGAGGGGAATGACGGCCACAATATATTGAGGCGGTGCTGGGTGCTCCACGGCCAAGTCGATCACATGGGAAACCGCGCTGGAGGTGACTCCGGAGCCAAAGCTGCCTAGAGAACCCGAAAGCGCGTACGGGTAGAGGAAGACGACGACAGGAATCAGCAGACCGCAGCCAAACGGAAGAATGGTACGCAGCAGCGCGGCAAAACGCTT
>JAYUJG010000028.1:0-4576 GCA_043765355.1 Acidobacteriaceae bacterium
TTTGAACATGTGGATTTCGTTGGCACTTCACGCGACAACGCGTATGCGCTGGAGCGCGAGATCCCGGTATTCATCTGCCGAGGCGCGAAACAAGGAAGCCTATCGCAGATATGGCCCACGTTGAAGAAATGGAGATAGAATTGTGTAGTGTAATGTGGAGCGGGTGCCCCCGCCCGCTGCTGTTGCTCTCGCTCTTGTTTCTTGTTCTTGCGCTTGATTCTTGATCTCTTGCTTTTGCTCTTGATTTTGGTGTTGCGAATCCTGAAGTCAACCCCAACCGCAACACCAAAGGCAGCGGGCGGGGGCACCCGCTCTACATCTATACTGGCGGCTGATGAAGTGTGTCATTGTTGGTACGGCGGGGCATATCGATCACGGCAAGACTTCGCTGGTGAAGGCCCTCACCGGCATCGACGCCGACCGCCTCGAAGAAGAAAAACGGCGGGGCATCACGATCGACATTGGATTTGCCCACCTCGAACTCTGCGCGCCCGATAGCAGCGGGCTTCGCCTCGGCTTCGTCGATGTGCCTGGACACGAGCGTTTTGTACGCAACATGCTCGCGGGGGTCGGTGGCATCGACCTGGTGCTGCTCGTGATCGCCGCCGACGAAGGGATCAAGCCGCAGACTCGCGAACACTTCGATATCTGCCGTCTGCTGGCGGTCCAGCGCGGCATTACTGTGCTCACGAAGTCCGACGCAGTGGATGCGGAGACGCTCGAAGTGGTTGGCCTGGAAGTCGAAGAGTTTGTGCGCGGATCGTTTCTCGATACGGCCAGATCGCCGATCGTCGCAGTGAGCGCGTTGACGGGGGCGGGACTTGGCGAGCTGAAGTCTGCGCTCGGTCGGGTCGCGTCCGAGGTTGCAGTGAAAGACTCGGCGGCGCTGGCTCGACTTCCCATCGACCGCGTCTTTAGCATGAAAGGTTTTGGCACAGTCGTGACCGGGACGCTCGTCGCCGGGACGATTTGCAAAGAAGACGAACTGGAAGTGTTTCCCTCGGGCAAGCGGGTGCGAGTTCGCGGGGTGCAGGTGCATGACGAGCCCGCCGAAAGGGCCAGCGCGGGACAGCGGACGGCACTGAATCTCGCGGGCGCGTCGACCGAAGACCTGGCGCGCGGCATGACGCTTGCGACTAGAGATACTTTTCGTTTCACGTCGCGCGTCGATGTGCTGCTCTCGCTTCTTCATTCGGCGAAGCCGTTCAAAGATGGCTCGCGGGTGCACTTTCACGCATACACATCGGAGAGCATCGCGGAAGTCCGGCTGTATGGCGCGAAGCAATTGAAACCCGGTGGCGAGGCGTACGCACAACTGAAGCTCGCGGAACCTCTGCTGCTGTTGCCGGGAGATCGCTTCATCGTGCGGCAATTTTCGCCGGTCGTGACGATCGGCGGGGGCGTGGTGCTGGATGCATTGCCGACGAGTCGGAAACGACGGGTTGAAGAAGCGCTCGCATTTCTTTCGACGATGCGGAACGGTTCTGCCGAGCAAGTGCTTGGGGCACGCGTTGCGCGGCGCGGGACGGGTGGTTTGCGTCTGGAAGAGATCCGGGGAGAAATGAACGTCCGGCGCGAAGACGCGAGAAAGCTGGCGACAGCGGCGGGATTGGTGTGGTGCGACCCGGTGCTGGTTTCGGCGGTGGCGTATACGAAAGCGCAGGTGGAGTCGTTGGATGCGGTCCGGAAATTTCACGACGCGAACCCTTTGGTTGCGGGGATGAGCAAGGAATTGCTGCGCGAGCGCGTACACCTGGGCTCCGAGGTTTTCTACAGCGTGCTGGGAAAATTGGCGGAAGAGAAGAAGCTTGAAGTCGCGGGCGAACTGGTCCACTTGCCGGGTTGCGGGGTGGTGATGAAGGATGAAGAAGCGGAGTCAAAGAAAATCATCGAGCAGGCGTTCGCTTCCGCAGGACTGAAGGTTCCGTCGCTGAAAGAAGTGCTGGCGGGATTGAAGGTGGACAAAATTCGGGCGCAGAAGATTGTGACTTTACTCTTGCGCGACAAGATTTTGATCAAAGTCTCGGAGGAACTCGTTTTTCATCAGAGCGCGCTGGCAGATCTTCGGCAAAGGATTGCGGCGCTCAAGGTTAGCGCGCCGAAGATTGACGTTGCGCGTTTTAAGGATATGACAGCGGTGAGCCGGAAGTATGCGATTCCATTGCTTGAGTATCTGGATCGGGAGCGGGTGACGCGGCGAGTGGGGGATGAGCGGGTGATTCTGTGAGGGAGCGCAGCGGCTAGGGCAAGGGCGTGAAAGTGCTGAAAAGGCAAGGTCCCTCCACTCCGCTTCGGTCCGGTCGGGATGACAAAGTTATGCAGCGAACTTCTGACTCAGCACACTAGTGGGCTGGGGGAAGAGTTGGGTCAGAGCGAAGAGCGTTACCGCGGCGAGCCGCGTCTCTACCGACGGACTAGGGTTCTCGCCCCACCCCGAGCGAATCCGCGACGCGGTTGATGTAGTTAAACCACGAAGCGATCAGGGTGATTTGCAGAATCGCTTGATCGTCGAAACCGGCAGCCCGCAATTTTTCGTGATCGTCTTTCCGCATTTTGGTGGCGTCTTTCGTAAGTTTGACGACGTAATCGACCATCACCCGTTCCTGCGGAGTGATGGGAGCGGTGGTGTAGTCGCGCTCGAGGGCTTCCACCAGTTCTTTATCGAGCGTGACGCGACGCAGAAACTCTGCGTGGGACTCGATTCAATAGACGCACCGGTTGGTCACCGAGACCATGGTCGCGATCATCTCGTGATGACGGCGTTGCAGAGGCAGGTCGGGGGACATCAGGGCGCCGAAGGTGGAGAACGCGTGATAAAGCGCTTGTGGAATCAGCGAGTGGGACGCGACGATCTGCGAGCCACCGCCTTCCGCGGGATGGACTGGAACCGCGTACTCCTGCGGATAGAGCGGCTTCTGCGCGTCCATGGCCTGCCGCAAATCGTCGCTGGCTTGTGAGAGCGGGATGGTGCGAATCCATGTCATGATTTTGAGTTGGCCTCCGTATGCGTCCGCAGTTTTACACGGCTGGCAGGAGATTGCCAATAGTTGGAAAGCGCTATCGCACCCGGTGCTGGTAGCATAAATTGAGTGGCACGAATGGAGGAGGGCTCGGATGCCGCAGGACGCTTCGAAAGAGACTTCGAAAGAGACTTCGCAAGAGACTCTGACAATTACCGACAACCGTACGGGGCAGAACTATACGGTTCCCGTGGAAAACGGAACCATCCGGGCGATGGATCTGCGCAAGATCAAGACTGGCCCCGAAGATTTCGGGTTGATGACCTACGATCCGGCATTCATGAATACGGCGTCCTGCCGCAGCGCGATCACTTATATCGACGGCGACAAGGGAATCCTGCGCTACCGGGGTTATTCGATCGACACATTGGCCGAGCATTGCACGTATCTCGAGGTCGCGTATCTGCTTTTGTTTGGCGAATTGCCCAAAGCGAATGAGCTGAAGAATTGGGTGCACGACATCACGCATCACACCATGCTGCATGAAACGACAAAGAAGTTCATGGAGGGTTTCCGGGACAACTCGCATCCGATGGCGATGCTGGTGAGCGCGATCGCGGCGCTGTCGACGGTCTATCCGGATTCGAAAAACATTCACGACCCGGCTGTCCGCCTGCTGCAAATCAAGCGGCTGCTGGGCAAGGTGCCGTCGATTGCGGCCATGTCATACCGGCATATTTCTGGATTTCCCTACATCTATCCGGACAACGATCTCACCTACACAGAAAATTTCATGAACATGTTGTGGAAGATGGTCGAGCCGAAATATGTGGCGAATCCGGTGCTGGCGCGGGCGCTCGATATTTTATTTATTTTGCACGCCGACCACGAACAGAACTGCAGCACGAACGCCATGCGGGCGGTGGGCAGTTCGCACGCCGACCCGTACTTGGCGACGGCCTCGGCGGCGGCGGCGCTTTCGGGTCCGCTGCACGGCGGTGCCAACGAAGAAGTGCTGCACATGCTCGACGAGATCGGCTCCAAAGAAAATATTCCCGCGTACATCAAGAAGATCAAAGAAGGCAAAGGCAAGCTGATGGGCTTCGGGCACCGTGTGTACAAGAATTACGACCCGCGGGCAAAGATCATCAAGCAGGCCGCCGACAGTGTGTTTGAGGTGACCGGACGAAACGCCAAACTCGAGATCGCTTTGGAACTGGAGCGCATCGCGCTGGAGGACGAGTATTTCGTGTCGCGGAAGCTGTATCCGAATGTGGATTTTTATTCTGGCATCATGTACCAGGCGATGGGCTTCAAGCCGGAAATGTTTACCGTGCTGTTTGCGATCCCGCGGACGATCGGCTGGCTTACGCAGTGGCAGGAAATGTTGAACGATCCGGAACAAAAGATCGCGCGCCCGAGGCAGGTGTGGACTGGGCACGAGGCGCGGGATTTTGTGGCGATGGAGAAGCGGTAAGTTCGCGTAGGGACGGGTGCCCCCGCGAGCCTGCCCTGAGCGAAGTCGAAAGGGTCCAAGCAGAGGGCAGCTCGGCAGGGTTTCTCTAGCCCCCAGCAATGGCCCCGATGACGATCAAGGGCTCTTTGCCGGAAGCGAC
>JAYUJG010000029.1:0-11339 GCA_043765355.1 Acidobacteriaceae bacterium
TCCACGCGCGGCCACAAGGGACAGTGGTCCCGTACGGGTGCGCGCCTGATCCGCGGATTTGAAGGCGGCCAGATGCCGCTGCACCGCCGTATTCCGAAGCGCGGTTTTACCAACATCTTCCGCGAGGAGTATGACGTGGTGAACGTCGAACGCCTGGCCACGCTTGGCGAGACGGAAATCACTCCCGAAACGCTGAAGAAGGCGGGCGTGGTCGATGGCAACGCGCCGGTAAAGATTTTGGGCAACGGTGAACTGACGGTTGCGATCACGGTGCACGCGCATAAATTTTCGAAGTCTGCGCAGGAAAAAATCACCAAAGCGGGCGGCAAGTTTGAGGTCTTGCAGTAATGCTTTCCAAGCTGGCGAACATCTTCCGGGTTCCCGATCTTCGCAAGCGCGTGTTGTTTACGCTCGGCCTGCTGGCGGTGTATCGCATCGGCGGGCACATCCCCACGCCTGGAATTAACGGCGACCGGCTGGCACAGTTTTTCGAACAGAATAAAGGCTCGGTGCTCGGCTTTGTGGATCTATTCAGCGGCGGCAATCTGCGTCGGCTGACGATTTTTGCGCTGGGCATCATGCCGTACATCACGGCGTCGATCATCTTGCAGTTGCTCACCGTTGTCTATGAGCCGCTGGCCAAACTGCAAAAAGAAGGCGAGATGGGGCGCAAGAAAATCACCCAGTGGACGCGTTATCTCACCGTGATTTTGAGCGCAGTACAGTCGTTTGGCATCGCCATCAGCCTGCAAAAATCTGGTGACTTCGTCAACACTCCCGGCCCCGGCTTCATCCTGATGACGATGTTGACGCTGACCACGGGTAGTGCGTTCATCATGTGGCTGGGCGAGCAGATTACCGAACGCGGCATTGGCAACGGTATGTCGCTGCTAATTTTTGCGGGCATCGTGGTCGGGCTGCCACGTGGCGTCATCGATCTTTATCAGAAGGCTAGCACCAACGCCTGGGGTGTATTCACCGCTCCAGCCATCATCATGCTGCTGGCGCTGATGATTGCGGTCGTGGCGTTTATTGTGTACGTCGAGCGCAGTGAGCGCCGGATTCCAGTGCAGTACGCCAAGCGCGTCGTCGGGCGAAAAGTCATGGGCGGGCAATCTACGCATTTGCCGCTGCGCGTCAATGCCGGTGGGGTCATGCCGGTAATTTTCGCGTCTTCGATTTTGGCGTTGCCGCAGATGTTGGGCGCGGCGTTCCACAACAACAAAGTCATCGGACCACTGCTCGATGCGATGAAATGGGGCGAGCCGCTTTACACCTTGCTCTATTGCGTGGGCATTGTTTTCTTTGCCTACTTCTATATCTCGATCGTGTTCAATCCGAACGAGGTTGCCGACAACATGCGGAAGTGGGGAGGATTTATCCCCGGTATACGGCCTGGGAAGCGGACTTCGGACTTCATCAATGACGTGCTGACCCGCATTACTCTGGTCGGCGCGCTCTACCTGATTCTGATTTCGCTGATCCCGGAATGGATGATTGCGGGTATCAAGCTGAATCACCTTCCGCTGCTCGGGCGAATTTTCGAGAACCTGCCCACCTGGGTAACGAACGGTTTGGGAGTAAATTTTTATTTTGGCGGAACGTCGCTGCTGATCGTCGTCGGAGTGGCGATGGATACGGTGACGCAGATTGAAGCGCAGCTGATCATGCGGCACTACGACGGCTTCACGCCGCGCAGCGGACGCATTCGCGGACGGCGCACTTGGTAGCGTGTATCGGCTTCGACGCGGCGGCGCTACGGAAGAGCAAGTGCTTGGGAGTAGAATTTTGCGGGCGCGGAGCAGGACGGTATTTCCGCGGCGGGAAATACGAGTAGAGAAGCCATTTCGATGGCCAATGAAACCGCGCGAAATATTGGACCTGTGATTCTTCTGGGGCCTCCAGGGGCCGGGAAGGGCACACAGTCCAAACAGATCGTCGACCGTTACAAGGTCCCGCAGATATCGACCGGCGATCTTTTACGCGATCACGTCGGGCGCGGCACGGAACTCGGCCTCGAAGCCAAAGGGATCATGGCGCGAGGCGAGTTGGTTCCCGACGGGTTGATGTACGGCATCGTCGCCACACGGTTGCGGGAGCCGGATTGCAAGCATGGATTTATTTTGGATGGCTTTCCCCGGACAGCCGCCCAGTCAGGATGGCTCGACGCCTTCCTGGGTAAAGAGGTCTTTGAAAATTTGGAAGAGTGTCCGCCGGTTGTGATCCAGTTGCTCGTGGACTATACTCAATTATTGCAGCGGCTTACCGGCCGGCGTTCTTGTCCCACCTGTGGACGCCTCTATAACATTCACTCTCAGCCCCCTCTTGTAGATGGCGTGTGTGATGTGGAAGGATCGAAGCTCGTGATCCGGGAGGACGACCGCGAAGAAGTGATTTCCGGTCGATTGGCCGCTTACGAGACGCAGACCAGCAAAGTGGCGGATTACTACCGGGCGCAGGGGCGACTGGTGGCGATCAACGCGGATCGTCCGATGGCCGAGGTTACGGTTCAGATTTTCGCGGTGATCGAAAGTCATCGCAAAAACGGATGCCGCTAGGACTTATTGGCAAGAGCGTTTGACTAGTGACGCCGCAAGAACGATATGAGCTTTGGAAACGACCGGATCATGCGCAAATCGCCGGAAGAAATCGAAAAGATGAGGCGCAGCGGGAAGATGGTCCGCCAGGTTTTAAACCATTTGAAAGAGATAGTAGCTGCGGGCGTTACCACGATGGACCTGGAAAAGGCCGCCGAGAAATTAATCGCCGATATGGGTGGGACGCCGGCGTTCAAGGGATATTACGGATATCCGGCGGTGTTGTGCACTTCGATCAATGAGGAAATCGTGCACGGCATTCCGTCGGAAAAGCGGACGCTGAAAACTGGCGACATCGTCTCCATCGACTGTGGCGTGGTGTGCGATGGATATTACGGCGACGCGGCGATCACGGTACCGGTGGGCGAGGTCGTGACAGCGGAATTGAAGAAATTGCTCGAAGTGACCGAGGCTTCGCTCTACAAAGGCATCGAGCAGGTAAAGATTGGCAACACGGTTGGACACGTTGGATCGGCGATCCAGAAACATGTGGAAGCGAACGGGTTCAGCGTAGTGCGGGAATTTGTGGGCCACGGTATCGGGACGAAACTGCATGAGGCACCGCAGATTCCGAACTTTGGCAGACGAGGCCAGGGCGCGGAGTTGACTGAAGGCATGGTTCTGGCAATCGAGCCGATGGTGAATTCGGGTGGGCCCGAGACAAAAGTTTTGAGCGACAAATGGACGGCCGTAACGCTCGACGGCAGTTACAGCGCGCACTTCGAACATTGTGTGGCGGTAACGCGGCAAGGGCCAGTGATATTGACCCAGTAGCAGCCTTTAGCTCTTGGCCATTAGCTGGAAGCCAAGAGCCAACAGCCAAGAGCTTTTTAAGGAGTCAATGAGTAAAGAAGACGCGATTGAGGTGATGGCAGTGGTGGTCGAACCGCTGCCGAATGCCATGTTCAAGGTGGAGCTGGAGAACAAACACCAGGTGCTGGCGCACGTTTCCGGCAAGATGCGGAAGAACTTTATCCGTATCCTTCCAGGAGACAAAGTTGCGGTCGAGCTTTCTCCGTACGACTTGAAGCGCGGTCGGATTGTGTACCGCTACAAATGAACCGCGGAGCTTCGCTCCGCTGGACAGCCGAGGGCGGCTGTCCCTACGTGAGGATTTATGAAAGTAAGAGCATCGGTTAAGAAAATTTGTGACAAGTGCAAAGTCATCCACCGCAAGGGAGTAGTGCGGGTGATTTGCGAAACCGCCAAACACAAGCAGCGTCAAGGGTAAACAAGCGGCGAGCCGCGAGCATCGAAGGCGAGCAGGAAGGGTTAAAAAACTATGGCACGTATTGCAGGCGTCGATCTTCCGCGCAACAAGCACGCGAACATCGCGCTCACCTATATCTACGGCATCGGCAATTCGCGCGCGGTGCGCATTCTGGACGCGGCGAAGGTCGATCCGATGAAAAAAGTTTCCGACCTCGGAGAAGATGAGGTCAACCGCATCCGCCAGGTGATCGAGGCGGAAGGTTCGGTGGAAGGTGATCTGCGCAAGGACGTTTCGATGAACATCAAGCGGCTCATCGAAATCGGATCTTATCGCGGATTCCGTCATCGTCGGAACCTGCCAGTTCGTGGACAGCGCACGCACACCAACGCCCGTACCCGCAAGGGTCCGCGCAAGGGTACAGTCACGATGAAGAAGAAGACGGCAAAAGCGTAATCCCAGTTCTCAGTTCCCAGTTCTTGGTTCTCAGTTGAAAAGGGATCGAGATTTACTGCGAACTGAGAACCGAGAACTGAGAACTCTAAGACATGGCCAAACCAGCAGCAGCAGGCGGCGCCGCGGCGCCCGAGAAAAAAGGCAAGAAGAAGACGTTCAAGAAGAAAGAACGCAAGCATGTTCCGCACGGGCTCGTGCATGTGCAGGCTTCTTTCAACAACACGATCGTCACGATTACGGACATGTCCGGCAACGTGCTGTCGTGGAAGAGTTCGGGCTCGCTGGGCTTTCGCGGATCGCGCAAGGGCACTCCGTTCGCGGCGCAGCAGGCCGCGTCAAACGCCGCCAGCATGGCGCGCGATCACGGCGTCCGCACGGTCGATGTAAGAGTGAGCGGTCCGGGATCGGGACGCGAATCGGCGGTACGCGCGCTGGCGTCGTCCGGAATCGAAGTCCGGTCGATTAAAGACACGACGCCGATTCCGCACAACGGTTGCAGGCCGCCGAAGCGTCGTCGCGTTTGATGGGTAGAGACGCGGCTTGCCGCGTCTTGTTCGCAGCATGAGACGCGGCAAGCCGCGCCTCTACAGAACGATTTCGTCCGGGACGAAGGGTGAAGCCAAACCTGTAAACCGGTCATCCAACTAAGGAGAACAACTTGGCACGTTATACAGATGCAGTGTGTCGTCTATGTCGCCGGGAGGGCATCAAGCTCTTCCTCAAAGGCACGAAGTGCTTTAGCGACAAATGCCCCATTGAAAAGCGCAACTTCGCTCCCGGACAACACGGGAAAGATAAGAAGACCAAAGTCGTAGGCTACGGTCTGCAGTTGCGCGAAAAACAAAAAGCCAAGCGCATTTATTTTACCCAGGAAGGCCAGTTCCGGAACTACTTCGAGAACGCGGTCCGGTCCAAGGGTGTCACGGGCGCGAAGCTGCTGGAATCGCTTGAGCGACGTCTCGACAACGTCGTCTTCCGCATGGGCTTTGGCATTTCCCGGCGGCAGGCGCGGCAGTTGGTGCGTCACGGCCTCATTCAGGTGAATGGAAAGAAAGTTAACATTCCTTCGTATGCAGTCACCGTAGGCGAAGAGATCCAGGTTCGCGAGAGCAGCCGCAAGGTTCCAATTCTCGAGACTGCCAGGGATTTTGCCAGCCATCAGCCGGCTCCCGTGTGGTTGGAGATTGATCGCGAAAATTACAAGGGCCGCGTGATTGCGCTGCCGCGACGCGAAGATATTCAGTTGCCGGTCAATGAGCAGCTGATTGTGGAACTTTATAGCAAGTAAGATGATTGTGTGGTGACGGGGCTCCGCCCCGTACGCGGGGCAAAGCCCCGCCACTACACGAACCAATTTTTAGGCCTACGATTCGTGCCAGATCAGCCTTTTCCGGCTTTGACCTGAGCGGGGCCGCTCAGCGAGCTGGAATTGAGCCACATGGCCGAGGGAGAAACAAATGCTTTGGAGAGGTTTTCAAAAACCGAAACGTTTGGCGAGCGATACCAGTTCGCTGACTGATAAATACGGGATGTTCTGGGCGCAGCCCTTTGAGCGCGGATTCGGCACCACCATCGGCAACGCGCTGCGGCGCGTGATGCTGAGTTCGATCGAAGGCGCGGCGGTTACGGCGGTCAAGATCGAAGGCGTGCTGCATGAGTTCCAGTCGATCCCCGGCGTCGTCGAAGACGCCACCGACATCATCCTCAACATGAAGCAGGTTCCGTTCAAGCTTGCGGGCGATGGCCCGAAGGCGATTTATCTGCGCGCCGATCAGCCGGGAGTTGTTACCAGTACGATGATCGAAGCCGATGGCGATGTCGAAGTGCTCGACAAAGACATTTACATTGCGACGGTCAGCGAAGGCGGCAAACTCGACATGGAGATGCGCCTGAAGCGCGGCCGTGGCTACATTTCCGCGGATAAGAATTTTGAAGACGATCTCGGCATCGGATTCATTCCCATCGACTCCGTGCACACGCCAGTGCGCAAGTGCAACTACACGGTTGAAGCGGCGCGTTTGGGTCAGATTACCGACTACGACAAGCTGACGGTGGAAGTCTGGACCAACGGTTCGATCACTCCGGGCGATGCGCTGGGATTGTCGGCGAAGTTGATTAAAGATCACATGAACATCTTCATCAACTTTGAAGAAGAAATCGAAACTGCGTCGGCGAGCGAAGAGCGCCGTCCCGAGATTAAGAACGAGAACCTGAACCGTTCGGTTGAGGAACTCGAACTCTCCGTGCGCAGCTACAACTGCCTGAAGAACGCGAACATTCAGTCGATCGGCGAACTGGTGCAGAAGACCGAAGCCGAAATGCTGAAGACGAAGAACTTTGGCCGCAAGTCGCTCAATGAAATCAAGGAGATCCTTTCCTCGATGGGCCTGAGCCTGGGCATGAAGATCGACGAGCACGGCAACGCCGTTCCCGGACCAACTTCAAACCAGGTGCTGCCCGCTTCGGCGTACGGCGATAACGATCTGTAGAAGCAAAATCTGTAAGAACCAAGGCCTTTGGGAAGGGCACGGCTTTAGCCGTGCCGCCCAGAGCCAAATATAGCGCGGGCTTTAGCCCCTGAGGGCACTGGCCGCTGATACTGGGGTTAAACATGCGTCACAAAGTTGCAGGATACAAACTCGGACGAACCACTTCGCATCGCCGCGCGATGCTGCGCAACATGGTTACGTCGATCATCATGGAAGAACGCATTGAAACGACCGTGATTAAGGCGAAAGCGGTACGTCCGTCGGTCGAGAAGATGATCACGCTCGGCAAAAAGGGCGATCTTGCGGCGCGCCGGCAAGCGAAGGCCTATTTGATGACCGACGAAGCTGTCCACAAACTTTTCGATACGGTGGCTCCGCGCTTCGGCGATCGCAAGGGTGGATATACACGCATTGTCCGTACGACATGGCGGAAGGGCGACGGCGCGGAAAAGGCGTTCATCGAACTGTTGGGCAGCGAACAGGTGCTGGACGAGAAGCGGCAGAAGCGCGCCGTAGTCCGCGCTAAACGTGCCGAAGAGAACCGCAAAGCGATGGAAAATGCCGACGCGCAGGCGGAGCAAGAAAAGGCTTTGCAGGCCGAAGCGGAAGACAAGAAGGAAAAAGAGTAGCTTTTCGCGGCAGGTTCGAAAACTCGAAAGAAAAAAGGCGTCCGATTTTGCGGGCGCCTTTTTTACGTTTATTCGGCTTCTGATTCTAGTGTCTAAACTGCTATTGTCCAACCGTCCCACTCGCAGTCCCGATAAAGCCTGTCTTGTTGTCCAGCACGGCTAGCCGCAGGTACTGGCCTCCTGTGGGCATTTCCAAGTCGATTGGCACCATCATGCCCTTGTCGAGAAGTTGCTGATAGGTTGGGGCGTCGAACGTGCGATCGACTTTCAGGCTTCGCGTCCCCAGGTTCTTGCCGTCGGAGCTGTAGACGCTGGCGTAAAGAATGACATTCATTTTCTTTCCGCCGCCGGCATCTTCCGCCGACAAAGTGTGAGCGTCTACCAGGAAAATCACGCGCATCTTGCCCGGATCGGTGGGCTTGGCTTGCGCCATGAAAGAGATCTGCGTGGCCGGCGCTCCAACTTCGAGCGCGGCGGCGACATCCGATTCGAAATTGGCGTTCTTGGTCTGTGCCGGGTCGAGGGCATAAAATCCCTTACGATACCGTAGCTGTGTGTCCCCTTGGTCCACCTTCACCTTCAAGCTGCGAAATTTTCCGTCCCACTTCTTATTCTCGGAGTAGTAACCAAGCGAGTAAGAAGCCTTTTCATCCGATACGGCCAGCGTGATTCCGTCTTTGATGTCGTTCTGGTTGATGTAGGCTTTGCCCCCGGTCTGCGCGGCCACTTCTTCCATCGTGCCCTGGCTTGCCCGCTGGCCTGAGAGAGTGGAAATCGCGCGGTCGCTGACGGCGGTATCGCTGAAGGTGGATCCCTGTCTGGTGGCCGAGCTTTCCATTCCGCTCATCAAGCCGGTGACATCAACCGGATAGATCGCGATATTGGTGCTCGCCAGTTGCGATTCAGCCTCTTTGATCTCCTGACCGTGCAATTGCCGGGACTCAGCGGCATAGGCCCCCGCAGCGTTGGTGGATACCGATCGCTGGCGGCCCTGGCCGGGTAGATCCGCCAGCAATTCGGCGTCACTCATGTTGCGATCTTCCGGAACCAGATCGAACGGCAACGACGCCGTTAGCCAGACGACGTTCTTGCGGCCAGGCAAGCCGCCGAGAAGCCTGGACAGCGCCTTCATGGCTTCGATCGTGATCGTGGTGCGGCGTTCGAGGTTATAGCCCACCTGAAGATCGGCGAACTGCTGCACCGCGAGGGCGGCCAGACCAATCGCACCGCTAGACGCGTCTCCATGTATTCCGAGGGTTGCAACGCCGTGCGATTCCGGCACCGGTGCCGCGGATTGCAAGATCGGTTCCTGTGGTTTCAGATTTTTGATCGCCGTCATCAGCACCTGCGGATCGCTGGTAAATTGTTGCAGCACGCGCAGGCGGTCGGTTAGCGTGAGCACGGCCATCGGGTGTCCGCTTTTTCCCTGCTCCACCACATACTTCAGCATCTGCGAACGGGCGTACGCCTGATCTTTGAATTGCGAATTGCACGCGTCGAGCAACAGAACCGTAGGCACTCCGGCGGGCCGAACGTTCTCGGGATGATTTGACAGGATGCCTTCGGGGGTAGGCGTAGGCTTGGGGCCGCTGTCGGTCCCCGGCGCCACGAAGAGGGAGACCTTCTGCTTCTTTCCGTTCTCCTCAACCGTGAAGTTCTCGGCTTTCAGTCCGGCTATTGGCTGGCCCTTCTTGTCGGTTACGACCACATCCACCATGACGAGACGCGTATTTGTACGGATCGTGATCGACGGTTCATCGGCGGCCGCTCGCTGCGCACTCACAAGGGCAGGCCCAGTTCCGAGATTTAAGATAAGGGCAAAAAAAATGGCGATCCGAAGGGGCAAGCTTTGTAACATGGAACCTCCACGGGCGGGTTGCTAACTCAGGGAACCACTCGGAATGTACCGTGTTTCATGCCCTTTGGCAAACCAACGGTGAAGTGAACAGGGGCACTCGACGATCATTTCCTCTCGCATTCTTCCTCGCATTTCTCCTCGCATTTGCTTGATGTGTACCCGCTCCTTACAATAGAAGTTCTTCTAAACTTTATGATTCATTTTCCGGTTCCCGAAGCTCTCACATTCGACGACGTACTACTACTGCCAGCGCATTCCGGCGTGGTGCCTGCGACCGCGAATACGCAGACCCAGATCTCGCGCAACATTCGGCTGAACATTCCGATCATTAGCGCGGCCATGGACACAGTGACCGAGTCGCATATGGCGATAGCGCTGGCACAGCAGGGCGGCCTCGGGATCATTCATCGCAACCTTACGATCGACCAGCAGGCCAACGAAGTGGACAAGGTGAAACGGTCGGAGAGCGGCATGATCGTCGATCCGGTAACGATGTCGCCCGATGCGAAGGTTTCCGATGCGCTCGAAATGATGCAGAAATACAAGATTTCCGGCGTCCCAATCACACAGAAAGACGGCAGGCTGGTCGGGATTCTGACCAATCGCGATCTGCGCTTCGAGACGCGTTTCGATATTCCAATCAGTAAGGTGATGACGCAGAAAAATCTGATCACGGTGCCGGTTGGAACCACGCTGGAGCAGGCCGAAGAAATCCTGCACGAACATCGCGTCGAAAAACTTCTGGTGGTTGACGACAAGTACAACCTGAAGGGCTTGATCACGGTCAAAGATATTCAGAAGAAGCTGAAATACCCCACCGCCGCCAAGGATAATCAGGGTCGTTTGCGGGTGAGCGCGGCGATTGGCGCGACGGGAGATTTTCTGGAACGCGCGCAGGAGCTGGCGAAGGCGAAAGTCGACGTGCTGGCGATTGACAGCGCGCACGGCCACTCTGAACTCGTGCTCGAAGCGGTGAGGAGAGTGAAAGCGAAATTGCCGGAGGTCGATTTGATTGCGGGCAACGTAGCAACATTTGACGGTGCCTGCGATCTGGTGCGCGCGGGAGTCGACGGAGTGAAAGTCGGCATCGGGCCGGGATCGATCTGCACGACGCGCATTGTGACCGGCGTCGGAGTTCCGCAGATCACGGCGATTGCCGAGGCGTCGCGAGCGGTGCGCGATTCGGGAATTCCGATCATTGCCGATGGTGGCATCAAGTATTCCGGCGACATCAGCAAGGCGTTGGCTGCGGGCGCGAGCGCAGTGATGATCGGATCGATGTTCGCGGGCACGGACGAAAGCCCGGGCGAACTGATTCTGTATCAGGGGCGCACGTTCAAATCCTATCGCGGCATGGGATCGCTCGGCGCGATGGCGCAAGGATCGAGCGAACGCTATTTTCAGAACGCCGACGGCGACGCCTCCACGGCGATGCAAGGCCTGGGCGAAGACTCGAACCGGCTGAATAAGCTGGTGCCGGAAGGAATCGAGGGCCGCGTACCCTATCGCGGCTCGGTGTCGATGATCGTGCACCAGCTGGTGGGCGGGCTGAAATCGGGCATGGGATATTGCGGCTGCCAGACCGTGGCCGAACTGCAACAGAAAGCCCGTTTCGTGCGCATCAGCGCCGCCGGATTGCGCGAGAGCCATGTCCACGACGTCATGATCACGCGCGAAGCTCCGAACTACGCGGCGGAATAAGGGACGAAACCAATCTTGACGACCGATTTGACCGCGTCCCGTCCCAACCTTCTGCGCGCCTGGTGGCCGGCGGCGGTGTGGATCGTTCTGATCACGGTTGAGTCCACCGACTATTTTTCATCGAAGAATACCGGCAGCCTGCTCTACATGCTGTTGACCCGCGTATTTGGTGACATCAATTTCCACGATTTCCTTAGATTCCATCACTACCTGCGTAAGACCGGGCACGTAGTCGGCTACGGCATGTTGGGCCTGCTGCTGTTGCGGGGATGGCGAGCGACGTTTGGGCAAACGCGAGCGATGTTGTGGCGAACGTCGATGCTGGCGTGGCTGGGGACCGCCTTCGTGGCGTCGATGGATGAATGGCACCAGAGCTACATTCCATCACGGACAGGGACG
>JAYUJG010000030.1:0-6738 GCA_043765355.1 Acidobacteriaceae bacterium
CCCCGCTATTAATTTCGATATCATAGATATAAGGTACCCGCTCACCCTTGATCGTGATGTAATTCCCCGCAGTCAGCTCGTCCAGCGTCCCATACCTCCCCTGCGACGCCAGGTATCCGCGCTCGGCGTTAGCGATGCCGATCAAGTCATTTTTCACCCCCGTCATCAACCCGATCTCCACCGGATCGCTACTCCCAACCCCCGGCCCCAAAACCCTGGTCTGCAGCGAATAGATATACATCCCAATCGCCATCGTGATGACCGTTCCCAAAAACCCAAAAGCTCGCATCATAATTTCGCTCCCGCCAGAAACAATTTCGTCCACCGCACTGCCAACACGCAGATTCACACTCCGCGAAAATACGCGCTCGTCTGAATCCGTCTTTCTGAAAGACCCGCCTTCCAACCGAACCCCAAGGCCTCCACTTCCGCCCACCCCCCCACTTAGCGAACGGGAAGGGCACGGCTTCAGCCGTGCCGTCCAGACCAGCAAAGACGCGGGCTTTAGCCCCTGAGGCCAGCCCCCATACTCATTCCACCCCGAATCTCCACCCCGGGCAAGTAACCAGAGTGCAGCCGCCAAAATCGCATTCTTGAGGATCCCGCAGGAAGAAAAATCAGCTGGTGGCCCCGGAGGGGCTCGAACCCCCAACCCTCAGTTCCGAAGACTGATGCTCTATCCAATTGAGCTACAGGGCCATCCACCAGTTACATCATGTAACCGGCGCTCTAAGATTCTACACCGCCACCCATCCGCAATCGCCGACACCAAATCAAACTCCCCAAGTTGCCCATACCCCGGGAATATTCAAAGCCGTTGTACCATTAAAACGCACCATTAAAACGCTCCATGCCCTCCGCCCCCAATCCCGTACCCCACTCCAGCGCCCGCCTGCTCGAGTTCGAAACCCTGCGCGCCCTCCTCGCCGGATACGCCTCGTCCCCACTCGGCCAGCGCCGCATCGCCGAACTCCTTCCCTCCCTCGACCGCGCCTGGATTGAAACCCAGCACCAACTCACCACCGAAATTCGCGAATATCGCCGAGTAGGCGGCCGCTTCGAATTCCTCGGCCTCCCCGAAGTCGACCTGCTCCTCGAAGAATCCCGCATCACCGGAGCCGCCCTCGAAACCACCGAAATTCGCGACATCATCCTGGTCGCCGATCGCTCATCCGAATGGCGCGAAATCGTCCGCCAACCGCCCGCCGCCATGCGCACCGCCTGGACCGCCGTCGAAACTCTCTCCGCCGGCATTGCCGATTTCTCCACCTTCCTTCGCGCCTTCCGCAACAAAATCCTCCCCGACGGCACGCTTGACGACAAAGCCTCGCCCGAACTAAGCCGCATCCGCCGCGAAATCGAAAAACAAAAACGCCAAATCCAGGAATCCCTCCGCGGCTACTTACGAAAACTAGCCGAAGGCGGCACCGTCCAGGACGAACTCATCACCATCCGCGGCGAGCGCTTCGTCATCCCCGTAAAAGTCGAACAAAAACGCCGCGTCCAGGGCGTAGTCCACGGTGCCAGTTCCAGCGGCCAAACCGTCTTCGTCGAACCCCTCGAAACCATCGAACAAAATAACGAACTAGTCCGCCTGCTCGACGAAGAACTAGCCGAAGTCCATCGCGTCCTCATGGAAATGACCCGCCAAATCGGAGAAAACTCCGAGTCCATCGCCGCCGCCGCCCACACCCTCGCCGAACTCGAACTCCAATTCGCCAAAGCCCGCTTCGCCGAAGACTACAACTGCGTACCAGTAAAGTTTTCCGGTGATGAGATCCTGTGTGGTGACGGGGCTATGCCCCGTAAGGCGAGCGCAGCTCGCCTCCTCCTCCACCGCGCCCGCCACCCACTCCTCGAGCGCAACCTAAAACTAAAAAACACCAAAATAATCCCCATCTCCATCGAACTTGAAGGCGCAAGCCGCCAGCTCGTCATCACCGGCCCCAACACCGGAGGCAAAACCGTCTCCCTCAAAACCCTGGGCCTCCTCGCTCTCATGGCCCAGTCCGGAATCCCCGTCCCCGCCGACCGCGCCGACTTGCCCATCTTCGACGCCATCCTAGCCGACATCGGAGACTACCAATCCATCGAGCAAAATCTCTCGACCTTCTCCGCCCACGTCACCAACATCGATTTCATCTCCCGCACCGCCACCCCCGATTCTCTAGTCCTGCTCGACGAACTAGGCTCCGCCACCGATCCCGAAGAAGGCGCCGCCCTGGCCGTTGCCATCGCCGAACACTTCCGCCACATCGGATGCGTGATCGTCATCTCCACTCACCACACCTCGCTAAAAGTTTACGGAGCCAACACCGAAGGCGTAATCAACGCTTCCGTCGGCTTCAACGAAGAAACTCTGCAACCAACCTACGAATTAAAAATCGGCGTCCCCGGAGCCTCCGCCGGAATCAACATCGCACAACGTCTCGGCCTGAATCCCGCCATCATCAACTCCGCGAGATCGCGCCTGGGATCGCAAACGCAGGACGTAGCCCGCTTTCTCGACCGCCTTCATGCCCAACTCCGCGACCTCGAATCCGAACGCATCCGAATGCAATCGCGCGAACAAGAACTCGACCGCGAAAAATCGCGCTTCGCCAACGAAGGCCGCAAAGAGCAGCAGGCAAAAATTCGCGAGATGGAAGCGAAGCTCGAAACGATATTCCGCGATTTCGAATATCACGCTCGCGAATCGGTAAACGCGATCCAGGACCGAGCCGCCGCTCAGAAATTATCCAAAGACGCCGAACGCCGCATCGCCAAAATGCGTCGCGAATTTCGCGAACAATTCGACGCCACCCTCGTAGCCCACGCCACCGGTGCCGATCGCGGCGACCCCAACGCCCAGCCCAGCCTCGTCAAACACGTCTCCGAAGGCGACACCGTAAAACTAAAATCTCTGGGCCGCGCCGCCGTAGTCAAAAAGAAAATCGGCGAAAATCATTTCGATGTGGAAATCGGATCGATGAAAATGCGCATCGCCCGCGAAGACATCGCTGAAGTGCTAACAAAAGCGGCAGGCCCGCCCGCGCCCGGCCAATCCCCCGTCGAAGCCGCCCGCGCCCGAGGCATCAGCGTAAAACTACAAAACGACTCCAGCCTCTCCAACGCACCCACCGAAATCAACGTCATCGGCCGCACCGTCGACCAAGCCACCAGCGAAGTGGAAAAATTTGTTGACCGCGCCTTTCTAGCCGGACTGCCCCGTGTAAGAATCGTCCACGGCAGCGGCATGGGCATCCTGCGCAAAGCCCTCCGCCAGTATCTGCAAAAACATCCGCACGTAGAATCCGTAGCCGAGCCCCCCTCAAACGAAGGCGGCGGCGGCGCTACGTTAGTCGAGCTAAAGGTCTAGCAGCTTGCGGGAAAAACTCTATCTTTCGCTTGATTTTGGGTGGCGCAGCGCTTCAGCGCCGCGGTAAATCCTTTGTTTTTAGCCCGGCTTTAGCCGCCGCCGTAACCCTCTTCGCTCTGACCCAACTCTTTCCCCAGCCCACTAGTGTGCTGAGTCAGAAGTTCGCTGCATAACTTTGTCATCCCGACCGGAGCGAAGCGGAGTGGAGGGACCTTGCGTTTCCAGCACTTTCACGCCCTTGCCCTAGCCCTAGCCATATGTGGCGAACATTAGACTCAATACACTAGAAGTTAGCGGAGCCGGTCACCCTGTCGCTCTTGCATTCAATTCAATCAGGGTGATTTGCATGGCGGTTTCGCATCGCGGTATCGCTCTATACCGGGCGAAAAAACTAGCCGCGGAGCGGCACCATTCGTTAGCCCAGCACGTAAGTCCTGGGTAACAGCCGTCGGGCCCTGCGAGTCCCGTAGGGACGGCACCTCCTGCCCGTGCCGTCATTCTTTGAAAATGTCCCCGCGTCCCGGCGTGGAGCTTCTTGCGCCAACCCCGACTTTTTTCTCTGTGAAACTCCTGCCCTTCTCGTCGCTGCCAGGCAGCCTGCCTGAGGCGCATTAAAAAGGCCTCCCGCTTTCACGGGAGGCCTCCAGGAGGAGAATACTTCTACTTCTGTTGGTCGGCCGCAGGAGTTGTCCCGGTCGACGCAAGCTGTTCAAGGTTGTTCTTCAGGAGGCTGATTTCTACGCGGCCCCCCGTGGTGCGCTTCGGCTTGGCTTCTCCCGCCGCCGCCGCCGTCGGCGCTGGCGCATTGCCCATCCCGACGAGGTAGATGCGATAAATCGGAATGTCGTGGTTCAGCGCCAGATACCGAACCACTGACTCGGCCATCTTCTGCGAGTTCGCGATTGCCACCTGCCCCCGACCAGACGAGAATCCCTGGACTTCGACAACATAGCCGTGCTGACTCTTAAGCGGAGTCGCCATTTCATCGAGTGCAGTCTTGGCATTCTGGCTCAGCACGGTTTGTCCCGGCTTGAACAGAATTTCCGTCTGCGTCGTCGGCTGATACTGATCGATGTTGGTGACCACCTGCTCCACCGTGTTCAGGCGAGTGTGCGCCTGCTGCGCGGTCTGCTGTGCGGCCGTTGCCTTGTTGCCCGCGTCAATGGCGTGCTGATCGGCTTCCGTCGCCTTCGCCGATGCCAGCTGGATTCCCTGCTGCGCTCGCGTATCGGTGTCTTTGATCGCCTTGCTGTTCGTCGCAGTCAGTTCATCCAGCTCATTAATGCGGTCGCGGATCGGCTGCGTCTGACGCGCCACGTATTTCTTGCGCGCAAATGGATTCACCCGGCCCCAGAAGCCTTCGTGAGTTTCCGGTTGCAATGGGTCTTTGCCGGTTGCGGTGTCGGCCTTGGTCGTGGCCTGTGCCGCAGGCTGAGTGGTGCTGGCAGTCTGCTGCGCCAACACTGGCACAGCCAGAATTACAGCCATCGACAGAACCAACGATAGTGCGAAGATGGTGCGGTTTTTCATTTTCAACTTCCTCCAAGTGTGGAGTGGGGGATCCACTCCGGGCGCCTTTGTGGCGCGTTTTTTTGATTGCGTCGTTCTCTACAAAACCTATAAATACCGATTGGCAAACGCCGACGCGACGCATGCCCTAAAAGCCCGGCCCTATCACCGGCCTGCATTTGTATAAACAGTTTGCGTGCCAAATCCCCAAATCGCAAACCAAGAATGCAAGTGCTTTCTTTTCATACATATTGTATCTCACCCTCTCCGCGCCCCCACCCCTCACAGCGGTAATTTTGCCGAAACTGATATAAAAACTGCGTGCAGACATTTCTCCCCGTCGAATTGCCATGAAAAAAATAGCCCAAACCGCCCCGCCCATCATCCCAATACTTCCGCAACGACCCTCTTTCATTTTTCTTGCCCTACTCGTCGCCTTTCTGCTGCTCGCCGATTCTTGGCATGCCCGCAGGACTAGTCTGGATTCTGGCCAGCTAAAAGCGCCTCCCGGCTTCCACATCGCAGTGTTCGCCGCAAGTGTTGGCACCCCGCGCTTGATGGCCTTCAGTCCCGGCGGTGTCCTGCTGCTCACTGAGTCCGCCGAGGGCAGGGTGGTCGCCCTCCCCGACTCCCGGCACGTCGGCAAGTCCGATCGCACCGCCATCGTTCTCGATGGCCTCAACCAGCCGCACGGCCTCGGTTTCTACGAAGGCAAGCTCTACGTCGCCGAAAATGACAGGCTTCGCCGCTACGACTGGGATGAGGCGAATCTCTGGGCATCGAATCCGAAAACCCTCGCCACTCTGCCCCGCAGCGGCGAACATTCAACCCGCAGCCTGCTGTTTCACGGCGGCAAGATCTACGTCTCCGCCGGATCGAGCTGCAACGTCTGCGTTGAAAATGATCCCCGCAGAGCGACCGTGATGGAATTCAATCCGGACGGCTCCGGGCAGAAAATATTTGCCCGCGGCCTCCGCAACGCCGTCGGCCTCGCCGTCAATCCCAAGACCGACACCGTCTGGGTCACGGTCAACGGGCGCGATTGGCTGGGCGACGATCTCCCGCCCGAGACCGTTTATGATCTCGGCAAGGATGGTGGTGACGCCGGCTGGCCCTACTGCTATGGCGACCGCCTGCCCGATCCTAAATTCACCAAGCCGGGCGACGATCGCTGTAAAAACGTGCTGGAGCCGAAGCTGCAGATCCAGGCCCACTCCGCTCCGCTCGGCCTCGCGTTTTATGAAGGACCGCAATTCCCCGCCGAATACCGCAACAACATTTTCGTGGCGTTGCATGGCTCGTGGAATCGCACCGTCCCGACTGGCTACAAGATCGTGCGCGTGAAGCTTGACGCCAACGGACAGCCCCAAGGCGGCCCGCAAGATTTCATTACTGGATGGCTCGCCCCCGGCGAATCGAAGAAAGGCCGCTGGATGGGTCGTCCCGTTGGAATCGTGTTTGCCGCCGACGGCTCCATGTATGTAAGCGACGATTCCGCAGGCATCATCTACCGCGTAACATTTGCCCAGTAGATTTTGCGAGTAAAGAATTCGTGTGCTGTGTAAGTAAAAAATTCGTGTGCTGTGTAAGTAAAGAATTCGTGTGGTGGCGGGGCTCCGCCCCGCGGACGAGCGAAGCCCCGCCCCGCGGACGAGCGAAGCCCCGTCACCACACAGGCCCTGCTATAACATCTCTTCATGCCCAAAAAGCCCGCCTCATCCACCCGTCACGCCCAGCCCTCCGTAAAACTCTCCCCCCGAGGCGCCACCCGCCTGCAAGCCCGCCATCCCTGGGTCTATCGCTCCGACATCATTGATATCGAAGAAAAAAATATCCCCGCAGGATCGGTTGTCCGCGTCGAGGATCAGCGC
>JAYUJG010000031.1:0-3090 GCA_043765355.1 Acidobacteriaceae bacterium
CCCCATCCTAAACGGCGCGGGTTTTGCGCCGTTAGGGTGGGCTTACTCGGAGTGCCTGCGCTACTACCAGCGATTCTCCACCAGCGCACGAATTGTTTCGTCGTAGATGCGCTGCACACCGTTCATCGCAGTGTCTTTAAGCGCCGGCAAGTCTGAAGCGCGGCAGTTGTCCGCAACCTGATCTGAGCGTTTGCCACCAGGAATAGCGCATGTAACCGCGTCGAACATGAGAATCCAGCGTAGAGCAAACTGGCTCATCGAGATGCTGGCCGGCAAAAGCGCTCGCATCTCTTCAACTGCATCGAGCCCAACGTTGTAGTCGACGCCGGAAAATGTTTCTCCCACATCAAACGCTTTGCCGTGGCGATTGAAATTCCGGTGGTCATCGGCCGCAAATGTGGAATCGCGGCGAAGTTTGCCGGTTAGTAATCCACTCGCGAGCGGCACGCGGGCGAGGATGCCTACTTGCTTCTCCTTGGCGCGCGCGAAGAATGTTTCTACAGGACGCTGGCGGAAGCAGTTGAAAATGATTTGCACCGTCTGGACATTGGGGTACTCGACTGCCTTAAGCGCTTCGTCGACCTTCTCAACGCTCACGCCGTAATAGCGAATCTTCCCCGCGCTTACCATCTCGTCCAATATCCCAAACACTTCGGGCCCGTCATACAGTGCGCTCGGGGGACAATGCAGTTGCAGCAGATCAAGGCAGTCGGTGGAGAGATTCCGCAAACTGTTTTCCACCCACATCGTCAGATTCTGGCGGTTGTATCCTTCTACGGTCTGGCGAGGAAGACGGCGGCCGGCTTTGGTCGCGACAATAATCTCTTCCTTGCGGCGTTTCTTGAGCTCAGCAATCAGGCGCTCGCTACGCCCATCGCCATAGACGTCGGCGGTGTCGATAAAATTTACGCCACAGTCGACGGCCTTATGGAGCGCGGCCAGAGATTCATCGTCTGAAACATTGCCCCACGCGCCCCCGATAGCCCACGCTCCGAAGCTGATGTCGGAAACCTTCCAATCGGTACGTCCAAGTTGACGGTATTGCATTGCTTTCTCCTCCAGAGAGCAGGTCCGAAATTGAGGTCCGTCCGCAACAAGAGCGTGTGACCTGGCAGGCTGCCGAAAAATTATAGAATGTCCGCATTGCGGTGGAAGCGCGGTCCCTTCAGGGCCGCGTAAGGCGCGTGTAATCGCTGCGCGTCCACGCCGATTTCCTTCGCGGCCTTTGCAGTGTTTCTTTGCGCACTTTGCGGTTCAAGCTTTCAGCCAGCCAACTCAAGCGTTCCTTATTCAGAGGGCTCCCTGAAAGTATAAGCGGTAGATCGGGGACTATGATGCTCTTGGCGACAAAGCAAAGCTTACGTTTTTATGGGTTGCACTTTTTCAGCATGGCAACCGTGACACGGAAAGTTGGCGACCGGATTTGCACTGTAGTAATCAACAATTACGAGGCTGGAGTAGAGTCGTTTCATTCGCAGTCGATAGAATGGCACAGGGGAATGTTGTTTTAATCTTTTTCGTCGCGCGACTGAAAACGTGACGCAAGGCCTGGGCGATGGGCTATTAAAGAATTTGCCAATGGAGATAAGATTTGGACCGACCAGATGAGCTAGTTCAAGATCAAGGCCAAGGCCAAGACGAAGATCCGGGCCAAAACCACGCCGCCTGCTCTCTCGATGCCAGCTTCGTGCTGACCTGGGAAGAGATCGCAAGTCTGGCGGCCGAGCCGGGCAAACCCGCCGAGACCCTGATGAATGTTGTCGCCTTGATTGCCCGAAGGTTTGGCACCGACGTCTGCTCCGCCTATCTCCTGGAACCCGATCGCGCCAACCTCGTGCTGGCCGCGACCCTCGGCCTGCGTCGCGAATGCATTGGCAAACTCCGCATGGCCGTCAACGAAGGACTTGCGGGCCTCGTCGCCGAGCAAGTCCGCCCCGTAGCTGTTGAACAAGTCAGAAATCATCCGCGCTTCAAATATTTCAGCGAAGCCGGCGAGGATTCGTATCAATCGTTTCTCGGAGTTCCACTCATCGATCGCGGCGTGCTGCAAGGCGTTCTGGTGGTGCAGACCACGGAGCCGCGCGTGTTTCCGGAAAACCAAATTCGCCTGCTTACGGAGGCCGCGAATCGGGTGGCGCATGTGGTCAGCGAAGCCCGCACACTCGACCGTTTTATCGCACCCGCTCAAGAACGCCTCTGGGCGCTGGCCCGCAACCTGTGGTGGAGCTGGGATAACGATTCGTCGAGCTTGTTCCGCGAAATTGATCCCCTGCGCTGGAGCCAGCTCAATCACAGTCCGGTCTCGTTGCTGAACGAATATCCGCTGGATAGGCTCGAAAAGCGCGCTGCCGAGCTTGCCCTTCACAGCCGCATCAACTATGCCTACCGCCGCCTCTGCGAGTACCAGGATGCGGAACGAACCTGGGGCGCGCGTCACGCCGGGATTCTGCGCCCGCGGCCCGTTGCATATTTTTCCGCCGAGTTTGGACTGCACGAGTCTTTGCCCGTTTATTCCGGCGGCCTCGGAGTGCTGGCCGGCGATCACATCAAAAGCGCTTCCGATCTCGGCATTCCGCTCGTCGGCGTCGGCCTCTTTTATGGGCAGGGATATTTCCGGCAACGCCTCGATCGCGACGGCTGGCAGCACGAGGAGTATCTCGAGACCGACGTCAACCAACTTCCCATGGAAACGGCGATTGGAAAGAACGGCCGCCCCGTGATGGTGCAGGTCGATACGCGTCACGGCCCGATCTACGCGAAAGTGTGGCGCTTGAAAATCGGCCGTTGCGATTTATTTCTTCTCGACTCCGACGTGGAAGGCAACACGCCCGAAGATCGCGAGATGACTTCGCGGTTGTATGGCGGCGACGGCCGCGTCCGCGTGCACCAGGAATTGCTTCTCGGAGTCGGCGGCCTGCGCGCCCTGAAGGCCCTCGGTATCACCCCGGGAGTTCTTCATCTTAACGAAGGACACAGCGGCTTTGCCGTACTCGAAGCGATTCGTCAGCGCATGGAAGAGGAAGGCATCGGCTTTGAAAAGGCCGCGCCGCGCGTGGCTCGCGAAGTCGTTTTCACCACGCACACTCCCGT
>JAYUJG010000032.1:0-3038 GCA_043765355.1 Acidobacteriaceae bacterium
ACGAGAGACCTTTGATCTGAAGCGGCGCGCTGCGAAGGCTTCCGTGCGCATCCTGCAAATCCAGCGCGACCGCGCCCGACTAGCAGTGGAACACGCGGAGACCAATTCTAACTTGATGCTGGTGCGTTCTCCGTTCAATGGCGTCGTAATTCTGAATTCAATATGGAAGGGAGACAAGCCCGGCGAGGTGCGCGAGGGGGACCAGGTGGATCCGGGTATTGCGTTTATGCAGATTGTTGATCCCTCCGTGATGCAAGCGCATGTCCTCGTGAACCAAGTGGATTTCCTGAACCTACATGTTGGCCAGCGAGCGGAGTTGCGGCTGGATGCTTACCCGGAATTGGCTTTCCACGCAAAGGTGGAGGAGATCGCGCCAATGGCCCGATCTGGAAGTTTTTCGGATAAACTGCGCGCTTTCGACGCCGTTTTCTCCATAGAAGGGCACGACGCTCGGCTGATGCCGGATTTGTCGGCGGCCGTTGACGTTGAACTGGAATCGGCCAGCGGCCAAGCGGGTGGTACGCAATGATTTCTCGGCTGCGTCGGCTCATGGGTGGAACACACGGGCAAATGAAGCTCGCTGCTCTCGCCATCTCCCTGCTGGCAATACTTGGCGCGTTTCGCCTGGTGGCCCGAGGTCCGTCCGTGCCAACGGCGGAGGTAAAACGCGACGACTTCGTCGATGCTCTGAAGTTCCGTGGCGAAGTGAAAGCGCTCAAGACGCTACAGATCGTGGCCCCGCCTCAGGCGGGCGACCTCCAAATTCTCAAGCTCGCGCAAGATGGGATATCCGTCAAGAAGGGGGACGTCGTTGTCGAGTTTGACAAGACAAAGACGGTACAGGACCTCGCGCAGTTCAAGTCAGCATTGAGTTCCGCTAACGCAGAGATTGCGCAGACGCGAGCCCAAGGAAGCCTCGTCGAACAAGAAAGTCTAACCGCGGTCGAGAAGGCCCGCTACGACTTTGAGGTTGCGAAACTCGAAGCCAGCAAGCAGGAAATTGTTTCTAGAATTGAAGGCGAAGAAGCCAAGCTCGCTCTGGCAGACGCCGAGCAGAAGCTCCGGGAAGCGGAAAAGAAGCTGGCGTCGGATCGGTCTTCGAACACGTCGAAGACTCGAAACAAGCAGCAGGCCAGCGAAAAGAATCGCTACGATGCCCAGACGGCCGAAAAGGCGCTTGCTGCGATGACTCTGCGCGCGCCGGGTAACGGAACTTTGATTCTCGATGCGTTCTGGCATAACGGCGGGAACATGGTGGCACCGGCCAAGGCCGGGGAGCGAGTCTGGCCTGGCACCCTCCTGGCGGAGATTCCCGATCTGTCCACTCTGCGGGTGACGGGACGCATCGACGAGAATGAGCGCGGGCGGGTACTCCAAGGATTGCCCGTCTCGCAGCAGTTCGATGCGATTCCCGACCGAAAATTCACCGGACGAATTAACCAGATTGGAACCCTCGCCTCCACCGACTTTTCGAGCGGGTGGCCTTTCCCAAGAAACTTCATTGTCGAAATCACGCTGGATCAGGCCGATCCCCGTCTTAGGCCCGGTATGAGCGCGGATGTGCGCGTGACTCTGGATCGCGTTGCGGATGCAATCGTGATCCCGACGGAGGCCGTTTTTCAAAAAAGGGGACAAACCAAAGCGTTCGTGGCCCACGGCTCAAGTTTTGAAGAACGTACCATCCAAGTGGGGCGCAAGAGTGGCGATCGGGCACTGGTAACAAGTGGACTCAAACCCGGCGAAAGGGTTGCGCTCCAGGATCCAACAGGGAAGGAGTAAGCATTGGCTGGCAGAAGTCGCAGGCAGATTCTATGGGCCGGAGGCATTGTCGCCGCATTGGTGATGATCGCCGTCGTGGCCGGCGCGCGGAAATCCGGGGTTGTACGTTCCGGAAGCGGACTTTCTGTCGCCCGTGTAAAACGCGGTGATTTGGTCTTGAAAGCACGCACAACTGGAGAAATACGCGCGACCCATCTTGAAGTGCTTGCCGCCCCAGCAATCGGCGGAGGCAATCTAAAGATTACGCATCTGACGAGGACCGGCACACCTGTGAAGTCTGGCGAGGTGGTGTTGGAATTCGATCCTAGCGAGCAGCAATATAAATTGGAACAGAGCCGTTCGGAACTCCAGCAGGCGGAAGAAGAGATCGTCAAAGCAGAGGCCGAAGACGCCGTGCAGCAAGCCCAGGACAAAGTCGCGCTGCTCAAAGCCAAATATGACGTTCGACGTGCAGAGCTTGAAGTTGGGAAGAACGAACTCGTCAGCAGCATTGATGCGCGCAAAAATGATCTTGCCCTTGAACAGGCCAAACGCGTGCTGAGTCAGTTGCAAGAAGACATTCACTCCCACGTTGCTTCGGGCAAGGCTGGTATTGTGCTTTCCCGCGAGAAGCAGCACAAGGCACAGCTGGCCATGAAGCAGGCCCAGGACAACATGGGAAAAATGCGAGTTCGGTCCACTATCAACGGCCTCATGAAGGTAGAGAAGAACGAACAAGCGGCTGGGAATTTTGTTTTCCCAGGAACGGTGTTGCCCGATTTCCACGAAGGAGATCAGGCGCGGGCGGGTACGCCAGTCGCCGGGGTGGTGGATAATCGGGAGATAGAGCTGGCCGCGAAGGTGAGCGAGCACGATGGAGGCAACGTTCGGGTGGGCCAACAGGTTGAAATCGCGTTCGACGCTCTGCCCGGTTTGGCTTTTGCGGGCGTCGTGAAAACCGTTGGAGGGATGTCAACGCGAAATATCTTTGACGGAGGCAACGGGAGCGGCGGTTTCGAGATCACAATGCAAATGCCTGATCTCGATTCCCGGCTGCGCCCCGGCTTGACTGCCCAAGTCAGCATCGTTGGCGATACTGAAAGAAATGTGTTGTACGTTCCGCGGCAAGCGCTCTTCGACAAGGATGGTAAGACTATCGCGTATGTGAAGAGCGGTCGCGAGTTTGAACCTCACGAAGTGAAGATACGCTTCCAGAACGAGAGTCGAGCAGCCATCGATGGTCTAAGCGAGGGAGACGAGGTAGCCCTCGTTGATCCTTT
>JAYUJG010000033.1:0-15120 GCA_043765355.1 Acidobacteriaceae bacterium
TTCCGTTGCTGGTGGAAATTCGAGTAGGGTTGAACTGGAGAGACATGGAGTAGAAAGACGATGTGGAGCGGAGCAGGAATCCGGCGTCGGGCGAAATGATTGCCGCGGTTTCGGTTCTTCGTTTTCCGCTATACTCGGGACAACGATCCTCAGAAGCGCCGCGTTCGTTTGTTGATTCCAGCCGCACGAGATTTTCAATCTGGCGGAGGCAGTCGGATGAGTGCAGCTCCATCGCCCGCGTTTGATGCGACACAACAACGCGGGTTTCCTCGTCACCCCATCAGCGTTCCTTTGGACTTGATTGCGTTACGATCCGGCGTCCCCGAGAATTTGCCCGGCCGTTGCATGGACCTCTGCGAAGCCGGCGTCGGCGCGGTTGTTGCCGGAGAACTCGCCGCTGGCCAGCAGGTGGCGGTTGAGTTGCGTCTTCCAAATGTTGGCGTGCCGGTTCGCGCTCGCGCGGTGGTTCGCTATCAGTCGCGGCTCCGTTGCGGGATCGAGTTTGTTGGGCTGTCTGTGGAACAGCGCGAGATGATCCGGTATTGGGTGTATCGCTCTGCGTCCCAGCCCGCGGATATCACCGACGTCAAATATCTCAAGGAAAGAACATCCAGCGGAAACGAATTCAAGCAAGAAGCGAAAGCCGGCCTCGCCGTAGCGGAGAACCGCATGGCCGCCACGCTGCCCATTGCCAGGCCAAAGCGCAGCATCCGGATCGGGCGGCGCAGATTCTATGCGCTCTTGGCGTGCATGCTGACGCTGGCAGGTCTCGGATGGTGGCAGTGGCAGAAGTCATGGAACGAACTCGAAACGCGCACGCTGATCGCAGGCACGCTGCGAGTTTCTCCAGAGACGATGGAAAAGCGGATTGTAACCAAGGTGGACCCGGTGTATCCGGAGGCGGCGAGAATCGAGAAGACCGAAGGATTGGTGGTGCTCGACGCCACAATTGCGGCCGACGGCACTGTGGAACGGCTGCGGCCAGTGTCAGGGTCCGAACTACTGGTGCAGTCCGCGAAACAGGCTGTGCAAGCCTGGAAATTTGAACCCTACCTGTCCAATGGCAAAGCGGTTGAGGTGGAAACCACAATCTCGGTGGAGTTTCGCCTGAATTGATCCGCGATCATGGGACTGAGACTCGGTTCATCGACGTAAGCGTGTCGGCTGGCGCGAGGGCGCTGGCTGCTTCGTGCCGCGGTTGGCTCGGGGCCCAATCCAACACGTCGTAATACGCTTTTTCGATGGAGCGCGCGATTTCCGGCCACAGGTACTGGCCCAGGACTCGCTCGCGTTCCCGAATGGCGGACTGTCGGCGAAGCTCGGGATTGTCGATCAGCAAATGGAGCATCCGCTCGAGATCGACCTGGTCGCCGCGGCGGAATGTAAATCCGGCGCCCTCCACGACTTCATTATTTTCCGGAATATCGCTGGTCAGCACGCACACTCCCGCCGCCATGGCATCGAGCAATGCCAGCGACAGGCCCTCAAGTTCCGACGGAAGCACGAATATAGCGGCATTGGCGAGAAGTTCTTCGAGATCGCTTCCCGAGACCCACGGCAGGAAACGGATCTCGTCGGACTCGTGGCGGCGCAAGCTCGTCACATAGGAATCGGAATGACTCGATCCTCCGGCGAGCACCAGCTTCATGTTGGCACCGAGATGTTTGTAGGCATCGATTAAGAGCTGGCAATTTTTTTCCGGCGAGAATCTGCCTAGGAAAAGAATGTAACCTTCTGGAGCCAGACCCCACTCGGCGAGTTTCCGGGGTGGCCGCCGCAGCGCCGTGGTGGCTCCGTTGGGAACATAGATCGTGTCGCAATCATGCTGCTGGCGGTAATGCCGCTGTAGAGTGCGCGAGACGACCATGGTGGCGTTGGGCGCGGAAACCGCAGCCGCCTCTCCCCACCGCAAAACTCGCGATGCCAGCCTGCCCCATTTGCCGCGCTGCCAGTCGAGTCCTTGCACGGTGACCACGGTCTTCTTGCCGGCAAGTCGCGGAAGAAAAGAAAACAGCGCTGGTCCCAGGCAGTGATAGTGGACGATGTCGTAGTCCGACATCATTGCGTGTACCGTGCTTAAAAATGTGTGGACGAGAGTCTCCAGATGCTTGGAGCGAATGGTCGGCAGCCGCCGCACCCGCATGCCGTTGTGAGTGGTTATCGGCGGAGTGAAATACGACCGGCAATATACGGTGACTTCGTGCCCCAGTCGCGCCAATTCGTGGCCGGCATGTTCGTAGTAGGATTCGATGCCGCTGTATTTGGAGACTAGACCCCGGCCCCCGATGAAGGCGACACGAACGCTGCGTCGCGGCACGGGATGCGTCGGCGCAGCGGGAAAGGATTGAACCTTTTTGGCGGACGTGAGCCGTTCGTATATTGCTAAGAGCTTCTCCAGGTGTTGATCGGGGCCATGGTCGGCTTGCACTCGGCGGCGCGCCGCAGCGCCCATCTTCTCGACCAGATCAGGCCGGTCAAAAAGAAATCCGATGGAGTGCGCGAGTTGTTCGCGATCGCCGTCGGAATAGAGCAGGCCGGTGACGCCGTGTTCAACAAACTCCCGTCGCGACCCCAGATCGGACGCAATGACCGGTCGTCGCCAGGCATAGGATTCCAGAATGGATTTGCCCAATGTCTCGTAGGCGTGGGATGGGAAAACGGAAAACCTGCTGCCGGCGATGAGTCTCTGAAGCTTTTCGCCGTGGACCATGCCAGCGAAAAGAATATTGGTCAGGTTCAATTCGCGCACCAGCGACTCAAGGCGAGGGCGTTCGGGCCCGTCTCCCGCGATGACTAGCGGCACATGGGGCAGGCGAACCATGGCGCGCACGAGATCGTAAACACCTTTCTCGGGAGAAAGCCGGCCGAAGTAGAGCAGGTAGCCTTCATCTGGAGTCAGATCTTTGTCGCCGGGAAGAGACTGAAAATGGGGCAGCACTTCGATGTTCTGTGCGCCGAAGCCACCGTCGATCAGCTTGCTGCGCACGAATTCGCTGGGAGCGAGAAACAGATCGACGCAGCGCTCGTAAGTCCCCAACCATTTGTGTAGGTAGGCTTCGGCGGCCAGGACCACGGCGCTCGATCGTGGCCCGTTGTAACAGCCTTTTGTGGCGGCGTGGTGGAAGGCGCCGTGACTGCAAAGTTCGCACGGCCGCGCATCGGCGACAAAATTGTAAGTCGGGCACAGGATCTTGAAGTCGTTCAGGTGATAAAGCACGGGAACATCGTGGCGCTTCAGTTCCCAAAGGATCGATGGCGACAAGTGATGGTAGATGCCGCGAACATGCGCCAGGTCAGGCGCAAAATCAGCGAGACAGGCACGCATTGCCCTTCGGGCCGATGGTGAATAGAGCGCGTGCGCGGCCATCCTTACCTTTTTCGGTAGACCGGCCTTGGGATCTTTGAAGTCGACATACGGAATGCGGTAGCTGCGACCCTCAAATGCGGGAGTGCGGCCGTGGTCCATGCTAAACAACGCTGTTTCCTGCCCACCTTGATCCATCCGCCTAATCAAGTCGAAGAGGTAGGCTTCGGTGCCGCTAAACGGATAGTCGTACTTGTTGCAGTACAGGATGCGCATGGGGTCCTTCCGATGGAGAAATGGCGGCGATGAATTGCTCCGAAAAGGCGCGGAGATTTCGCTGGCGGTCATAGGAGGCAGAAATGCTGGCTGCGGCGGCGCGCTGGATTCCGGATAGTGACGATTGGTGGCCCTGAATCCAACGGACGGTGCCGACGAAGTCGGCCAGGGATCCAGATTGATAGAGGAATCCGGTACGCTGGTGCTCGACCAACTCAGGGACTCCTGTGATTGCCGGCGCCAGCACGAGTTTTTCGTGCGCCATCGCTTCCATTAACACCACCGGGATTCCCTCACTCCTGCTGGTCATCACGACCAGGTCGGCGTATCGGTAGTAGCCGGGAAGGTCGGCGCGGGGCACCTGGCCGATGAGATGAACGAGCCCTTGCAGGCCCAATGCGGCGATCCGGCGTTCGAGAGCGGGACGCTCCGGCCCTTCGCCCACGATCCAGCAGAAAAAATCGGAGCCCTTGTCGCGAAGCACGTCGCATGCTTCGATCAAAAACCGATAGTCCTTCACCGCATGCAGTCGACCCACGGCAAGCAGGCAAAAGCGCTTGCGATCCTCCGCGTGCGCGGGTTCGGGTGAAGGCCAGGGAAGAACGCGATCGACACCAAGACGCTGCACGATGATTTTGTCCGAGGGGGTCGCCGGGTAGTTGCGGAGAATGTATTGGCGGTTGTAGTCGGAGACTGTGACGCAAAACTGGCAGGCGCGCAGCTTGGCCGAAAGCAGGTCTGCGCGCTGCAGTAGATCCGAGCCGTGCAGAGTGAAGCTGAAGCCGATGCCGAGCAACCGGGCGGCGCACAATGCCATCCACGAAGCGAAATATCCGTGGTGTGCATGGATGTGTTGGACATCAAGCGGCTCCAGCTGTTCGGCCAGTGCGGCGCCCATCAGCGTGTGGCCGAGCGAGCGAATGCGGCGGCCCGGAGACGCTCCGCGCTCCAGCAGCAAGGGGTGCAGCAACTGCCAGAGATCTTGACGATTTGACGCGAGCCGACGTAGCGCCCGAACAAGTTGATCGTCGGAGAGAGGCTGAAAAAAACGCGTCTCTTTCCAGAAAGCGCGCTCCTGCAGGCTGAGGCTGTCCGGCGAAACGCGTTTGCCACTGCAACAGATCACTCGCAGTCCGCAGCGGCGAAGCTCCGCGATTTCATCCACCACATAGGGTTCGAGCGGCGATGGAAACTCGTTGGCGATGTAGGCGATGGTAGTCATGCGGCGGATTCCTCGGATGCGCAGAGCATCCCGGCAACGGTGAACATGAGCCCAATGACAAACTGATACGCCATGTCTACGAAAAAGGCATTAAACAGATAGACGCTGAGCAAGATTGGCCAGACCTTTCGCAACGACGCGACCGGGCCCGACTCACCAGGCGGACCGCGCCAGCCCAGGCGGAATAGATTAAAGAAAAGGATGCCGTAAAGTGCCAGGCCCGGAACGCCGAACTCAACCAGCAGTGCGAGATAGGTGTTGTGCACATAGAATGTGCGAAGGTGATAGCCCTCCATTCGCCGGGCGAGTTCGGTATACATTCCGCTGGCAGTCCAACCGGTGAACGGCTTCTCCTGAAACATGGCCCAGCCTGCCTCATAGACAGAAAGGCGCGCCTCCACCGGGCCGCGTTCTCCGGTGCGGTCCCAAAGGGCATTCTTCAGCGAATGGTCGCTCAGGCCGATGGCCACGCCGGCTAGGATGCCCATCACCGCCAACAAAGCGCACGCCGCCTGCAATCGGCGCTCGACCAGGCGATATCCGAGAATGACGGTAGAAACTGCGAACGCGATCCAAACCGCGCGCGTCATGGTCGCGAGCACGGCAAGAGGCAGCACCAGCCACAGCAATCGGACAATCGTCCTGCGTTCTTGCGGGAGCGCGACGGCCAGAATCCCCAGAATGTTCAACGAAACGCCGTTGGCCACTGCCTGTAGAAACGGGCCGCGAGCGCGATCCGCATGAAAGCCAAGACTCTCGTCAAGAATGAAACGAGGATAGATCAGCGCGCGCGCGTCGGCGAGAAAGGCGACGGCGATCAATACCAGATAGGCGAGCGCAAAGATGACGAAGAGTTCAAAGTGTTTGCGCTGCGCCGCGCCGCGAAAGATCAGCACCGCGATGTGAAAGAGCGCGAAGGGCACAATGAATTTACTGGCGATGATGCTCCAGATTTGCGCATCGAATGGCTCGCGAAGCACGCGAACAACGGCGAGCGCGGCAAGACCCAGCATGGGCAAGCTTAGTCCTGCAAAGAATGGAATCTTGTCGCGCAGCGCCATGGTGCGCAAGGCGACGAAGAACACCAGGAGTCCAAACGCGATCCGGTCGGCGTAAAAAGAAAAAAGGTCTGGTGGACGAAAAAGGAAAACAGCCATGGCGGCGACATAGAGGACCGAAGGGAAGGCGAGGCCGAGATGAAGCGGACGAAGCAACAAACCGGCAACGCGCCAAAGCGGATTGCCTTCACCGTCCCAAGCGACGGCGTGACTACCGACCGCGGAACTGCCCATTACTGAGCTGTTCATGAAAACGTCACGCTCCTTCCGGTGCAAATAGCACGCGAACCGTACCGGCCAGAATCCGCAGGTCGAGGAGCAAACTCCAGTTCTCGATATACGTCAGATCAAGATGCATGTTGAGTTCGAACGACGGGCAGTCACGCGCCGTAATTTGCCACAAACCCGTGATGCCGGGTTTTACGTCGAGGCGCCGGTAGTGTTGCAGTTCGTAGTGGTTAACCTCGTCGACGGGATGAGGCCGCGGCCCGACCAGGCTCATCTCCCCACGCAAGACGTTCCAGAGCTGAGGCAGTTCGTCGAGGCTGTAGCGGCGGATAATGCGTCCGACGCGGGTGACTCTGGGGTCGTCGTCAATCTTGAAAATTGGACCTTGTCGCTGGTTGCGGGCGCGCAGGTCTTCCTTTAGGTGTTCCGCGCCGGTCACCATGGAGCGAAACTTGTAACAACGGAAGCGGCGTCCCTTGGCTCCGGTGCGCTCCGCCGCGTAAATGACTCGACCGGGCGATTCCAAGCGGACGAGTAAGGCCACCATCGCCATCAATGGACTTGCGATCACGAGACCGAACGCCGCCCCAGTCACATCCAGCACCCGCTTCAGAAACAAAGCGGCGCTCGGCAAAGGCTCGCGATTCAGCGTGATGACCGGCACGTCTCCAATGCGTTCGATGCCTGAGTCGGGCCACGGGCCGGGAGGCAGGTCGGGCACGGCGCGAATGTCGAGATGATTGCGGAACGCAACCTCGGCGGCGACGCGTGCTTGGGCAGGCTGATCGGGCAGGGCGAGGATCACCTCATCGATGAATTCAGCGCGCGCCAGCCAATCCAGATCGTCGATTCGCCCCAACACCGCCGGGGAGAGAGGCAGTTCGTCATCCACAAAGCCGCAGACGGTCGAGCGCTGAAGCGGATCGCCACGCAGTGTCGCGGCGATGGCGCGGGCGATTGGTCCGCCGCCCACGATGAGGACTTTTCGCGATTCCGTATCGCGACGTTGTCTGCTCCATGCAACCTGCCTCAACCGGCGCGACAGTACGAGGCAGGCCAGACTGCTGCCAAAGGTTGCCGCAGCGGCGAGAAGACGAATTCCACCCCCACCGGCAATCCAAACGAGACTGATCGCCAATAGCGTTGACTTTGTCAGAACCGGCACGACGGCTGCGGGGAAGGGGTCTCCCGCGTTCTTGTAGAGTCCTTCGGAAAAACCGAAGAGCGCTACCAACACAACGAAAATTGGCAGATAAGCCCAAGGCAGACCCCAGGCAGGAGAGAACAGGGCCGTAGCGCTACTCGCGGTTGCAAGAACGATCAGATCGGCGACTACCAACTGGCCCAGTGTGAAACGATCGACGGTAGCTTGCGATCGGAAATCCTCAGTTCGCCTTAGCAACTGCGCCCGCCCCAGAGCGGCGTCGTTTTCCGCGCGAGTGTTGACCAGACGGACCGGAGCCATGGGCGGCCAGACAGCCCGCGGCCCCGGCCTCGGACGCGGCATGGCAGAAGCCCCAGGAATCATCCGCGCGTACTGCGATGGGAAATCGCTGGGTCCGCTCTCCCACAACCGGTTGCTGGATAGTTCGCCCATATTTACAGACTCCGGTAAAGGCCTTGTGGCACAGGAAAACGACGTTCGGCGAGCACGGTCCCAAGCAGCGGAACTCGCGCCTGATTCAACTGATCCCTAATTTGGCCTGCAACCAGACGCCTGGTTTTGTTGGCCGTCAACACGAGCACCACGCCATCGCAAACTTGTCCGATACTCAAGGTGAGCCACGAAACCGGGGCGCACCATAAAATCGAGAAGTCGAATTCCGTCGTGAGTTCTCGGAGGCGCGATAGATTCTGCTCCGTAATCCGCTGCCCGCCTTCGTCCGGCAGCCAGCTTTGGCGAGGGACCATCCACAGGCGTCGCGCCATCGGCCAGGTGGACTCGGCGCGGCTGGGCGAAGCAATCTGCAACTTGGTTTGGAGGAGGCTGGGGGCCGAGTGCGCGTCGATTAGCCCGACGTCATACTTGTCCTCCTCGGCTAGAGATCTGGCGACTTCGAGACACAAAGCCGCGGTTTCAGTGGTGGCCTCGACCGCGACAAATGCGACGTGCCGCACCGGCTTCGATTCAGGCCGAAAGAATAGCTGTTGAACCAGCGTGCGGATCTGTTCATCCTGGATCGACGTCGTGGAAGAAACCGCTTTCCGTTGCGCGTGTTCGCGAATCGGCGTCACTTGCGGCTGCTTTGCCGACGCTGGTGCTTCCGCAAAAATTCCCAGGAGAGAGTTCACGGGATCACCACCCTGGGCCGATCAAAACGCCCACCCACCGGAGACAGCACCACGGGGCCAGACGCCGGCAGCCAGGCCAACACCGGCACTTCCAGCAGGCCATAGGCTTCGTTTGGAGTGCGAATCGTCGGGTCAAAATACTCCGTCGTAAACGCGGTGCCGACGCTGAACGCGGTTGCGAATCCAAAAGCGATGAGGAAATAAACCGGCACTGAATGTGAGGGGAGCGCTGGGACTGCAGGGGGTTCGACAATGGCCACATTCAGAATGCGATGCTCGTCAAGCGCGTCGCCGATACGCGCCTCCTCGCGCTTCCGCAGGTAGAGCAGGTAGTTATCCTCCTCGGCCTTAGCCGTGCGCAGCAGGTCTTGCTGGTCCACGGAGTCGGATTGCATCTGCTGGGCAAACGTGCGCAGCGATGCAAGCTGGGCCGAAGCATCGGATTGCCGGGCCCGCAAACCGTCCGATTGCACTTGCGCTTTCTCCATTTCCAGGCGCGCCCACTCGTAGTTCGGGTCCTTATCGGTGGTTTCGTCGCGCACCGGCGTCAAAGCTTCAGCTATGATCGACGCGCGTGTCTCCGCAATTTCCCGCTCCACTTCCTGCACCAACCGGTACGACGGTTCGAAGCGGGTTAAAAGCTCGGTGCGCTTGAGCTGGAGCTCCAGCAAGTGCGTCTTCATCTTCTCGAGAATTTCCGGGTTGTCTGCCCAGCGCTTAACCGTGACCGATCGCGACGGAAACGCCTTGAGCTGTTCCCGCAGCGAGGCGATCCGGCGTTCGGCCTCCACCCGATCCTGGTCAATCTGCCGATAGGAAGCGTCGGCCTCACCCAGCTTTTGCAGCGCGATATCGCGTTCCAGGGCCGCTGAAACCACACCGCGTGTGCGCGTAAAGCCGACGAGTTCAGCCTCGGATTGCCGCAACCGTTTTCCGTATTCCGCTGTCTGCTGGTCAAAAAACAGGATCTCTCCCGGCGGCCGCTGGAGGTTGGTGTGCCTTTTGACGTAAAGGGTAGAGAGTGCCGAAAGAATACGCGCGGCTCTCACTGGATCCGAATCCTTGTAAGTGACCTGGATCAGGTTTGACTTCTTCGGAGCCTCGACCGTTAACCGGCGCGACAGTTTGCGCACGGCACGTTCCGTCTCGGCGGGCAACTCCGAATCGCTGGTGTCGGCCGGAACCAGTCCCGCCGTTCTTACCACCTGTTTCAGGAGGTCGTCGTCGCGCAGCAGTTCGACCTCGGAATTGAGCTCTTCCTCGGTAATGTCGGGGCGCGGGAAATCCATGGAGCTGGCGGGTTGGGACGATACGATGGGGTCGAACCGGCCTCTCCGCAACAGCACTTTGAAGTGCGATTCATAGCGCGCCGAGAAGACCAGGAACAGCATCGTCGCCACCAGCACCAACCCAAAAGAAACGGACACGAGGCGCGGATGCCGACACAGAGTGGCTGCAAGTTCCCGAGGTGTGGGGGACGGAGCAACGCGCGAATTCAAGATTAATTCCGCGGACATGGGTCGTACAGCAGACGATCAGACCCGGCCAGATCTTAGGAAATCCGCCAGATTTTGAAGACGATATGTGAACGCTGCTACTCCCTTCTGCTTTAAAACTGCGTTGGGTTCATGTACCAGCTCATGGCGTTGGTCGGAATATACTTGCGGATCTTTGAAATCCGGCTCTGTGGCACGAAGATAAAATCGCCCGGTTGCAGGTGGAGGTCTTCGCGAATATCGCGCGAATCCAGCATCTTCTTAAGGTCGATCACATGAGATTCGGCAACATATGCGGAAATTCGACGAAACAGAACAACCTGAGAATGACGCGCCTGCTGCGTAAAGCCGCCGGCAATCGCCACCGCCTCATTCACGGTCAAGTCTCCGCGCAGTTCATACTTCCCCGGCCGTGCCACCTCACCAGAAGCAAGAAAGTAAGGCTTATCAAAGTCCTTTAAAGTCACGGTAATCTCGGGATCGCGCAGAAAAGCGCGATAGGCATCGGCCACCGCTAACTGCATCTGGGGAACCGTGAGGCCTTCCGCCAACAGCGTGCCCGCGCCTTTCAGGGCGACGAAACCATCGGGCTGCACCGTCAAGGTCTGATTAAAGTCAGGAGAAAATGTGAAATTAACGTCCACGGTATCCGACTTGGATAACCGATAAAGCGGATGGCGTTCCCCTCCGAAAGCAGGTTCTCCCACGCCACCCGCTCCTCCGGGTTGTGCGATCGCCCCCCCACCGGAACGGTCCGAACCCGTGCGGCCCTGGCTCTGCGAGCTCTCCGCCGCCGCGATCTTCACGGTTGGCGAAGCAGAGGACCCAGATGCCGCAGCAGGCGACGGCACCGTCTGCTGAGCGGAAGCGGTCGCGGCTAGCTGCAGGATGAGCATGCCCGCAGCTCCCAAAACGACGCTTTTAGTGAATCCATTCATCTCCGTACTCGCACCGTTGCTCCGAACGGCGAACTAAACAGCGCGTACTTTTCGAGCTGTTTGAAAGAAGGTACGTTCACGCACCAAACGCAACAAGACTTGGAAAGTACTGTCCACTGCGGTACCGGGCTCGTTGCGGCTACCAGAAAGGTGATGAAAGCCCTGGCAGGGCCACTGGCAGTGGGTGACCGGGTCTAGACGGACTCTTTTGGGAAGAGCAGTGCCTCAAGAATTGTGCTACAGAGTAGCTCTCCGAAAGTAGGCATCGGCAGAGTGATTCATCACCAACAGGGTGTGATGGCGGATACATACAGCCCCTACACTTTTGGGCATGATGGGGAGGTGAAAACCGTTCGTTCCACGAAACCGTCCACGGCTAGCGTACCGGCCATCGCTGAAACCGTCCATGTTCTGGTCGCCGACTCTGGTCCCATTCAATCTCAACTCTTAGCACGCGCTTTGAAGGGCCGTCGCGAGTTTCAAGTGTCCGCCGTCGCCCTCGAAACGTCGGCGCTCTACGATTTCATGCAATCGAATCACGCCGACGTGGTCTTGATTGCGGGAAACCATCTGCCGGATTTGAGCCTGCTGCGCTGGCTGCGTGTCTCTTATCCGAAAATCGCGCCCGTGTTGCTGGCCGAAAGCGACGATCGCGAGTTGGTAGTCAACGCCTTGCGTGCCGGCGCGAAGGGAATTTTTCTTTTCACGCATACTCCTTTTGCGATGCTCTGCAAATGCATTCATTGCGTATTTAGTGGAGAGGTTTGGCTCAACAGCAAGCAGATGAACTACGTGTTGGACGCGTTGTCGGAAGTCCCGACGCTGCGCGTGGTCAATTCCAACGGAAGGTTATTGCTGACGCCTCGCGAGGAGCAGGTAGTGGCGCTCGTCGCGGACGGCTTGACCAACCGCGGCGTCGCCACCGAACTCGGACTCAGCGAACACACCATCAAGAAATATCTGCTGCGCATCTTCGACAAGGTTGGTATCTCAAGCCGCGTCGAGTTGGTACTCTATGCCATGTCGCACGGCGAGCATCGCCCGTCGGAATGGATGCCAAGCAATGCCTGATCGCGGAAACAAAGGCGGACGGAATACAATGGCGGGATGAAAAACAGTGGGGAGGTCGCGCGGTGACGGGATCGGGAGGGCAGTCCGAATCCGTTTCCCCGCCGTCATCGCAAGCGCAAGCTCCATCGCAGCCGCAGTCCCGATCTCAATCTCGAGTCGCGCGCCGATGGACTGTGATTGCTTCAGGATTGCTACTTCTCGCGCTCGCCCTGGTTGTGATCTATACCGGGCCGAACGCTTTTTACAGTCCGGCGGCACTGGTAGTGGTAGCCGCGATCGGCTTCGCTGCGCTGCTTCTCCAGGTGCGATTTCGTCGCGATCTTCCGATTCATTCTCCGCGCTGGCTTAATGTTTTGGGCGTTGTCTGCGCCATGATTTCGCTGTTTGCGGATTACCTGCACCTAAGGCGAGGAATGCTGGATCTCGTGGCCTTTGCGGCGGTCGTTTGCTTCGGAATCAGCGGCTCGCTTATTCTACAAGCGCTGCGTCGGCACCTAGGCGCGCATTCCTCAGCAGCCGAGTAAGCCGCGTCCCGGTGAACCGCGAGATCGCCAAGCGCGGACCCATTCTCGACGACTTGTGGCACGAGTGAACTCGTGCCCTTCCCGCTTCTTACCGATGTTTTGCGTTTTTCCGCAATCTGTTCAGGCAAGCCGCGAGTCGGCGAAAACAAATGCGGCTTTATGGCCGCCGCTGCCCGCGCCATTCGACCGTGGCCTTCCCATTTACAATTCCACCATGCGCGTAACGCTATTCGGAGCTTCCGGACTGGCCGGCCAGGAACTGGTTCGTGAGCTGCACCAGAAGGGCGATGTCCTGACCGCGTTGTCGTCCAAAGACGCCGACCTGCGCGACCGCGCCCGTGTCGGCGAAGTGATTCGCGATTCCCGCCCTGAATGGATCATCCTCTCTGCAGCTTACACCGACGTCGACGGCTGCGAGTCAAACCGCGACCTGGCGTTCGCCGTGAATTGCGACGGCGCCATCAACGTGGCCGAAGCCGCCCGAGAATCTGGATCGCGTTTGCTCTTCGTCAGCACCGACTACGTTTTCGATGGCGCCAAGACGTCTCCGTACGAAACTGGCGACAAGAGAAATCCAACGGGCGTGTATGGAGAGAGTAAGGCTCGCGCCGAAGAGAGGCTTCTAGAAATTCTGCCCGAAGTTTGTATTGTAAGAACGTCGTGGTTGTTTGGACACGGAGGCAAGTGCTTTCCAGCGACGATTCTAAAGCTGGCATCGACTCGTCCGGAGATTTCCGTGGTAAACGATCAGCGAGGCAGTCCGACGTTCACGCCCGATCTGGCATCCGCGCTGGTGCAACTCTGCCGCTCGTCGGCCAAGGGCATTGTGCACGCCACCAATTTGGACAACTGCACCTGGTATGACTTCGCCACCCAAATCGTGCGCGAGTCCGGTCTGGCGACCGTGGTTAAACCTGTGACCACCGCCGAATTCCCGCGCCCGGCAAAACGTCCGGCTTACTCCGTGCTGTCGCCCGACAGCCTGATCGCCTACAACATCCACATGCCAACCTGGCAGAACGCGTTGCGGCGCTATCTACAGCGTGTTTCATAAATGCCCCTCAGCTTGGAAAGCGCATCCCTCGGGGGCTAAAGCCCGCATTTCTAAAGGCCCTGATCGGCACGGCTGAAGCCGTGCCCTACCCAAAACCGATTTATGAAACACGTTCTAGAGAAGACTACCCCGCCGCCGGCAGATAGTTAGAGGCTAGTTTTCCCCCGTGTTCCTCTGTGTACCCTGTGGTCAAGCTCTTGACCTTGAAGTGACTTTGAAGTCAGCGGCTACAAGAAAGGCACGAGCGAAACGCGACTCACTGCTGCTTCTTATCCCAGTCCTCGCGCGACGCAGCTTTGAGCGGTTCCATCTGCTTGCCTTGCAACGCCGTATTCACCGCGGGAATTTCCGTAGCCGTGATCGTTTTGAACCGCGTTCCCGCCCCGTCCAATTGCTTCACCAGCAAGCCCGCACTCTCCACCTGCGATTGTGTCGGACGCCCCGAATATTCATTCACCGCGCCATACAACTCGCCCAGATGTTCCCGAAGCTTCTTTTCTCCCGTAATCATCCCGCCCTCTTTGACTGAGACGAGAGTGGACCGGAAGTCCTCCAGCTTCTCGGCGAGCCCGTGCAGCTGTTGTTTCAACGCAGCGTCGGACGACGACGCCGCAGCGGTTCGCTGCTTCACCTGCGCGCTCAGTTCGTTCGTGGCATCGACGATGTAAGTTAGCTGCGCCAACATGTCGTAGAGCTGAGTGACGGTTTTGTGCTGTAGCTCGCGATCCACCGGAGTGCTCTTCGAGCGCGGATCCGGCACCAGTCTAACCTCCGAGGAATACGTCTCTTTCCCCTTGGTCAGCTTGACCGTGTACGTTCCCTCCTGCGCCTGCGGGCCAAAGAAAGCGTATTGGTTCTCGACCAATCCCGCGGCCGGTGGCATCTTGGGAGGCTTGGCGCGTTCCGGCCATTGCACCTTATTCAAACCCTTGCGCTTGTCGCCCTGCATGGAAGTGAGCAGTTGACCTTTGGCGTCGTAGATATCCAATTTTAGGTCGCCGAAAATATGCCGCTTCTTCTGGTAGTAGACAATCGCCGCCGCCTCGGGAATCGTGCGCCCATGAAATTCAGAGTCGCCATCGAATCGTTGTTCGCCAGCCGGCAGCGCCAGCACCGAAGGCCGCGACGGCAGCATCACCAGGTCCTTCGCCAGAAGCTCCGGCGTAAGCGCGCGAATCGACGTCAGGTCGTCGAGAATGTAAACCCCGCGTCCATGCGTTGCCAGCAGCAGATCGGATTCCCGCGACTGGATCGCGATGTCACGCACTGCCACATTCGGCAGGCTGCCCTTGAACTGTGCCCAGTGCGCGCCGCCATCAATCGAAATGAAAAGCCCGAACTCGGTCCCCACAAAAAAAAGATTGGCGTTCACCAGATCTTGCCGGACAACGTGCGCGTACCCGCTCAACTCCGAGGTTGAAAGCGAGGTCCAAGTCTTCCCATAGTCCTTCGTTTGGAAGACATAGGTCTTCATGTCGCCCGCCGCGTGTCCATCAAACGTCGCGTAAGCGGTGGCAGCATCGAAGTGGCTGGCCTCAATCGTCGACACCCAAGTCCCCGAAGGCAGTCCGGAAATATTCTTGGCGACATTCGCCCAATGCTTGCCGCCATCGCGAGTCACCTGCACATTGCCGTCGTCGGTCCCCGCCCAGATCAC
>JAYUJG010000034.1:0-3764 GCA_043765355.1 Acidobacteriaceae bacterium
CTGGCTTGGCGCGCACGGGAAGAACAACCCGTCGATGCCAATGTCGTCGACGGCAAGAAAGCGGACGAAACTACAACATCCGCACAAGAGCCGCTGGAGTCCCTGCTCAAGTTAGACGAACTCGCGCTGGAGATGGGCTACGCCCTGGTTCCGTTGGTGGATGCACAACAGGGCGGCCAGCTGCTGGATCGAATTCGCGCGCTGCGGCGCAATCTCGCTTTGCAACTGGGATTCCTCGTACCCCCCGTGCACATCACCGACAATCTGCGCTTGAAGCCTCGCGAGTATGTAATCTCGCTGCGCGGTGTCGAAGTGGCGCGCTGGGAGTTGCGCGAGGGTCAGGCCCTTGCCATCAGTTCGGAAGTGACGCCTCCGCCCTTACCAGGAACACCGACACACGAGCCTGCATTCGGCGTATCGGCGTTGTGGATTGATTTGAATTTGCAGAATCAGGCGCTGGCGTCGGGGTACGCCGTAGTCGACCCAACTTCGATTCTGGCGACCCATCTGGCGGAGGTCATCAAGCAGCACGCCTACGAATTGCTGACGCGACAGGAAACCAAGCGTCTGCTGGACCGGTTAGCCGAGAGTCATCCCAAATTGGGCGAGGAATTGGTCCCGAAAGTTCTCAATTTGGGAGAAGTCCAACGTGTCCTCCAGCAGTTGTTGCGCGAGCAGGTCTCGATCCGCGATTTGCCGACAATTTTGGAGGCGCTGTTGGAAGCGGGTATGGTGAACAAACACCCCGTACTTTTGGTCGAAGCGGCACGCCAGACATTGGCGCGAGCGTTAGTCAAACCCTTACTGGCCGACAATGGCGATCTGCGAGTGCTCACGCTGGATCCTGTTCTCGAAGAGGAGTTAATCAAAGCCTATAGCGGGCACAGCGGAGGGCCGATTGGAGTGGGCCTGCAACCGTCGTTTCTGCAGCGCGTGCTCGAAGGGTTGCGGAGGCTGGGCGGCGAACAGGTAGCACTGACTGCACCCGTGCTCTTGTGCTCCACGCCAGCGCGTTTTCATCTCCGCCGTTTGCTGGAACCCTTTCTACCCCGCATCGTGGTGTTGTCGCCCAGCGAGATACCTCCTCGCGTGCATGTGCAAACCCTGGGAACGGTGGGCTAGGTGCAAGGGAATAGGGTCATCGCTTGTCATTTCTCGACGCATCGATCCGCTGATGTGTCGTTGATCTGGAATTCGAGCGGCACGGCAAGCACGAAAGTATCGCCATAAATTCGAGGACACATCTTCATGCAGCAGGCAACCAGTAGGGCCTACGACGGATGGCAGGATGAAGATGGGCGCGAGCGCATCTTGATGGAGCAGCTTCCGCAGGTGAAATCGATCGCGCGTCGCATTCACGAGCGCTTGCCGCGTCATGTGCCGCTGGAAGACCTCGTGCATGCGGGCGTTCTTGGTCTCATGGATGCCCTGCAAAAATTCGATCAAGGCAAGCACGTGCAGTTCAGTTCCTACGCAAAGTTCCGAATTCGAGGCGCCATTCTCGATAGCTTGCGGGAACTCGATTGGAGTCCGCGCGAACTCCGGCGCAAGGCACGTTTACTGGAGGAAACCAGCCTGCAATTGAGCGCCAAACTTGGGCGCGCACCAGGCGAAGGCGAGATGGCGGCGGAGCTGGGTCTCGAACTCTCCGCTTTTCAGCGCCTGCTGGGCGAAATCAAGGGCCTTGAGATCGGCAGCTTCCACGTTGAGTCTTCGCACGATGGCCGGGACGAGGATCTGTGCGAGTACCTGCCCGACGACCCTGACGACACCCCCTACCATCGCTGTCTCGAAAGCGAAATGAAGCAAATGCTAGCCAAGGTGATTGGCGAACTTCCGGAAAAAGAACGTCAGGTCATGGCACTCTATTACTACGAAGAGCTAACCATGAAGGAAGTTGGCGTAGCTCTCGGCGTAGGCGAATCACGGGTTTCGCAGATTCATTCCATGGCGATTGTGCGGCTGCGAGGCCGCATGAGTGAGCTCCAGACGGGCAGGTCGACGGCAGCCGCTGCGGGTCGGTCTAGCGTGTAGTTTCACGATGCCAAGTGGCGTGCTGTCGCCCCTTGAGTTCGCCGAACACAGAGGCGTTCGAGCTGGCCCGAAACTAAGGTCGAGCTGGAGGATGACACGAGAGACAAATGGAAAAAGTACTGAACCAGGAAGAAATCGATGCCATGATGCGAGCCGCCCGAGGTGGTGGCGAGGGCGGTGGCGAGGACGGTGCCGTGGCTCCGGTGGCACAGCCTTGGGATGCACGCGAGGCCGGACTCCTGGGCAGGGAGCAGGTACGAACAATTCGTCAACTGCATGAAGTCTTTGCACGCAATCTGATCCACTCTTTGGGCGCCTATTTGCGAGTCGCCCTGGCGGCGAATCTGGTTTCGGCGGAAAATCTCGCTTACCGGGAATTCCTGGGACGGCTCCCGGAAATCACCTACCTGGCAGCTTTCCACCTTCTACCTCAGGGCGGGGTTGCCGTTCTTCAAATGGATCATGCCATTGCATTCCCTATCATCGACCTCCTCTTGGGCGGCGAGGGCACGGGAAAATCGCCGGAGCGCGCTATCACGGAAATTGAAGAAAGCATTCTCGAAAGCGTCAGCACGATTATCTGTCGTGAGTTGGAGGATGCATGGCGCGTACTACATTTGACTTTTGCTTTCGAGCAACGTCTCGGGCACGCCCAGGTCCAGCGGCTCTTCCCACCCGAAGAGAAAACGCTTTCATTGAACTTCGAAATTACCTTGAAAGAAAACCGCGGGTCCTTGACAGTGGCGTTTCCAGCGGTGGTTTCTAACGCTCTGCTTCGCAAGCTGGCCAACGAATCGACCTATCGACAGCCGAGACACACTGAAGAATCGGCGAGACGGCTGCGGGAACGGCTGCAGTTGGCCACCTTTCCAGTTCAGCTGGAACTGGCAGAGCTAGCGGTTCCTCTGCAGAGCGTTCTCGGCCTCAAATCGGGTGAAATACTGCACTTGCCCCTCCGCTCCGGGACTGCCGCCCAACTCAGCGTATCGGGTGAACCGATGTTCGTTGCGTTCCCAATTAGGAACGACGAGGCGCGCGCAGCCCACATTTCTCGATCTCTTAGGATAGTGGGAGAAACCGGAAAGGAGGCCGGGAGAGTCGGGGAAAGTCTCTCTTCCGCGGCGGGAGTATGACCGAAACGCGCGGCGACAACCCGAGCAACCCCGCGAACAGCACCGCCCTCGAGAGCTACTTGCGCACTTGGGCCGACACCACTGGATCGGTACTCGGCCAGATTGCGGCGGCCCGGTTTGGGGGCCAGACGCTTACGGTCGACTGGGAGGAGGTCCCTAGTGCCGAGGCGAGTGCCGAGGCTAGTGTCGAGGCTAGTGTCGAGGCTAGCGTCGCCACCGGAACCGCCGTTCCGCCAAGTGGATTGGATTCGACGACGTCCATCTTTCTCAACATAACATTGGCGGGAGCCTTGCGAGGAGAGCAGGTGCTCGGTCTCTCTTTTCCTCTCGCGCGCGGGCTGGCGCAGACCTTCATGGGGGAGCCTCCGATCGAAACGCCGCCTGTATCCCCTGCTGGGGGTGCTCCCGAAACGCCGCCAGACGCTCCCCGCGAACTTTCGGCGGATCATCGTGACGCTTTAGAAGAGCTGTTTCGTCAGATTGCGGGAGCAACTGTCACCTCGCTCAAGCCGAAATGGGGCGAAGTAAAGATTCATGTGCAGGCGGGGAGCGTGCCCACTTGGCCCTCGGCCGCCGCGGCATGGATTCGCAGCACTG
>JAYUJG010000035.1:0-8595 GCA_043765355.1 Acidobacteriaceae bacterium
AAGCAAAAGCAGGCGACCCGCAAAATATTTCTTTCGTATGCGCATAGTGGATACCGATGCTGGTCCGTCGACATTAAGGTCGAATGAAGCCTAAATGAAACTTCATTCAGATTGCGCTCTCCCCCAATCGGCGATTCTGAATAACTTTTCATCCTCGCTTTGTTTAGGCTTCATCTTGAAATCGCAATATACTAGCTCGCGGTGATGCTATGCGAATCTTGCTGGTCGAGGACGAAACCAAGGTCTCAAGTTTTGTGGCGCGCGGGCTGATGGCTGAGCGTTTCGCGGTCGATGTGATCGCGGACGGTCAAGCTGGTCTCGAACTCGCCACCACCTACAGCTATGACCTCGTGATTCTCGACCTGATGCTGCCCAAGATGGACGGCACGCAGGTGCTCCGCCGGTTGCGCGGCCAGAATGTCAATGTTCCCGTCTTGATTTTGACGGCGCGCGACGCGGTCGCCGACAAGGTCGGCAATTTTGAGGCGGGCGCGGACGACTATCTCACCAAGCCATTTGCCTTCGCGGAACTTTTGGTTCGCGTCAAGGCCTTGCTCCGGCGCGGACCGGTCAGCCGCAGTAGCGTCGTGCGCGTCGCTGATCTGGAACTCGACCGCCTCTCTCAGCAGGTGAAACGCGGCGCTAAACGAATCGATCTTACTTCGAAGGAATATTCCCTGCTGGAATACCTGATGTCGAACTCTGGACGAGTGTTGTCGCGAACCATGATCATTGAACATGTGTGGGATCAGAGCTTCGATGGCATCACGAACATCGTCGACGTCTACGTGCGGCACCTGCGCAGCAAGGTCGACGATCCCTTTGACCACAAATTAATTCGCACCGTTCGCGGCGTCGGCTACAGCATTGGCAATGGAGCGCAGTCGTGAATACCCGCTCGCTTCGTTTCCGCATTACCGCCTGGTACGCGGGGCTCCTGGCGGGGGCGCTACTGATTTTTGGCGTTTCGGTCTATGTCGGGCTGGAGACCTACCTCTACTGGGATCTTCAACGAACCCTGGGCACCGACTGCCGGACGATTGGGACACAGTTGCTTTCGCAGCACCCCTTTAAGCGCGCCGACTGGCTTGAGACGGAAATCGAAGAGGCGTATTCGCCCGAGGTCAACGGTCACTTTATCCGCGTGATTCAGGAAGGCGTCGGAGTACTCTACGCTTCCGGCGCGCCCAAGGATGGCACCTTTGATCCGGCTCGCGTGCCTCTGCCCAGCCCAGAAGAAACGAGCCGTTCCCGAAAAATTGCCCTGGGTGCCGGACATCAACTTTTAGTCGATACCGAGCGATTCACCACGCCGGATGGAAGCAATTTCATCGTCGAGAGTGGAGTGCCCTATCACCAGATCGAGGTCGTGCTCCACGGACTTCTGGTCACGTTCGCCCTCTACATGCCGTTCATCATTTCTCTTGCCGTCATCAGCGGATACTGGCTGATGCGCCGCTCGCTGCAACCGGTGGACGAGATCACCAGGCGGGCGGAGGGAATTACCTCCACCAACCTGAGCGACCGGTTGCCCGTCATTCGAACTGGCGATGAACTCGAAAGGTTATCGGTTTCGCTGAACCGCATGATCGAACGCTTGGACCAGGCTTTTCAGCACATCAACCGCTTTTCCGCGGACGCTTCCCACGAGTTGCGGACTCCGCTAACCATTCTCCACCTGGAGCTCGAGGGCATTGCCCAGAGCCACCGCCTCACCCCTTCGCTGACCGACCAGATCGGCAGCGCTCTGGAGGAGACCCACCGCATGTCGCATATCGTCGAAAGCTTGCTGGCCATTTCGCGCCTCGATGCGGGCGAAGTGAAAATGGATAAGACGCGCCTCGATCTGGGTGAGTTGGCGGCCTCGACGGCGGAGCAGATGAGGCTGTTGGCGGAAGAGAAGGCGATTTTGTTCCGCAGCAACGTGGCCGCCAATATCTGCGTCGAGGGAGACCGGTCGCGCTTGCAACAGGTCATCGTGAACCTCATCGCCAATGCCATCAAATACACCCCGGAAGCCGGCGAAGTCGAAGTGAGCGTGCGCGGCGAGGGGCCTTCGGCGGTTCTGGAAGTCTCCGACAACGGGGTTGGGATATCGGCCAGCGCCTTGCCCCATGTGTTTGAGCGCTTCTATCGGGCGGACAAGGCGCGTTCACGCAACTCGGGCGGGGCGGGGCTGGGACTAGCGATCGTGAAGGCGGTTTGCACCGCCCACGGCGCTGAAATCAAGGTTTCCAGCCAGGAAGGCCGCGGAAGCCGTTTCACGGTAGAATTGCCGCTCTTGGCAGTTCCCCAAGACGAACTGGCCAGGCCCGCACTGCGAACGCTCTGACTCTGAACGCAATTTTATCCTTACTTTCAGAGCACTTTAATCTGTGGCGCGTAACCTTAATTTGTGTCCGCAATTCCCGGTCTCCGGAGCGGCATGATGAGTTCGCGAAGAAAGAAATGTTGCCGAGTATGCGAAATCCGCGAATCAGCTTCGCCCCGGTGCGAATCGCCGCGTTGGCCGCGATCCTGTCGATTCCATGCACCCTTTTCATCCTGCCGGAATCTGCCGCCGCGCAAGCGAACGCGCCTTCCCCCACTCCCCAGGCTGTAGCAACGCTGTCCAGTTTTCCTGCGAGCTCTTCTGCTGATTCCGCCCCGACGATCACTTTCGCGGAGGCGTTGCAGCGGGCTACCGCGAACAATCCTCAAACCCAAGCCGCATTGACGGCGTTTGCCGTCGCCCATCAGGATTTTGTCCAGAGCCGTGGCGCGTTGCTGCCGAATGTCAGTTACAACATGCAGGATGTTTCGACCCAAACGAACCTGGCAAAATCCACCGCTACGTCGTCTCCGGTTTTCATTGCCAACAACGGAGCGCACGAATATATCGCGCAGGGCAACGTGCATGAGAATCTCTCGTTGCAGACGTTCGCCGACTACGGGCGAGCGTCCGCGGCGCAGGCTGTCGCCAGAGCAAAATCGGAAATCTCTTTACGCGGTCTGGTCGTCACCCTGTCGCAGGCCTTCTACGGATACGTCGCCGCGCGGCATAAGTATGCGACCGCGCAGCGCGCGGGCGAAGAGGCGCAGCGTTTTTTTGGAATCAGCGACAAACTGGAAAAAGGTGGCGAGGTCGCACACTCCGACGTGATCAAGGCCGAACTCCAGTTTCGGCAACAGCAGCGGGACTTGCGCGAAGCCCAGCTCGGCTTGAATAAAAGCCGCCTCGATCTCGCCGTCCTGATATTTAAGGATTTCACCGAAAACTTCGAAGTCGAGGATGACCTTGGCTCTCCGCAGCCGCTGCCGTCGTTCGAACAGGTCACCACAGCCGGTACGCGGAATAATCCCGATTTGCGCGCCGCGCAGGCTGCGCTTCGCCAGGCTGGCTACGAGGTCACGAGCGCGTGGGGAGCGGTTCTGCCGGCGCTCTCCTTCGACTACTGGTATGGAATTGACGCGGCCCAGTTTGCCACCCGCGGACCCGCTCCCGACCATCTCAACAACCTCGGCAGTTCGGCGGCGGCGACTTTGCAGGTCCCTATTTTCAGTTGGGGAGCGAACTACAGCAAGGTGAAGCAGGCCAATCTGCAAAAGAAGCAGGCGATGGTAGAGTTGAGCGCCGCGCAGAGAACGCTGCTGGCGAACCTGCATAACTTTTACGAAGAAGCCGAGGCCTCCCATTCGGAACTAGAGTTGCTGAGCCAGTCCGCTCAATTGGCCAAAGAAAGCTTGCGCTTGACCAGTCTGCGCTATCAGTCGGGCGAAGCTACGGTATTGGAAGTCGTGGATGCGCAGAATACGATGACTGCCTCCAGTAACGGGTACGACGATGGGCAGGTGCGATATCGAGTCGCGCTCGCGAATATTCAGACACTCACGGGAAAATTCTGAAACCGATGACTACTCAATTCATGACCCGGAAGGCGATGCGCGAAGTCTCTTCGCGGGATGGCCGGTTGCCGCGGTTCGCGATCTCGATTTTCGTGGCGAGCTTGATCGCCGGGTTCTCCGTCGGCTGCTCGAAAGAAAAAGTCGAAGAAGCAGTCGTTCCAGTCACGGCCGCGACCGTGCGGAAAGCGACCGTGCAGCGTGTCGTCAAGGCCGATGCCGTCTTGTTTCCGCTCCAGCAGGCCGCGATCGTGCCGAAGATCACCGCGCCCGTAAAAAAGTTTCTTGTCAACCGGGGCAACAGGGTTCACAAAGGCCAATTGCTTGCCATTCTTGAGAATCAGGATCTCGCCGCGGCGCAGGAAGAGAACAAAGGCGCCTTTGAGCAAGCCGAAGCCGCTTACGTCACGAGCACGTCCGCCACCTTGCCCGAAGAAGTGCAGAAGGCCACCTCCGATGCGCAGTTTGCTAAAGAGCAATCCGATTTCGAGCAGAAGGTTTATGACAGCCGCCAGGATTTGTTCAAGCAGGGAGCGTTGCCTCGTAAGGATATGGACCAGGTCGGCGTCGCGCTCACTCAGGCGCGGGCTCAATACGAGCTTGCGAAGAGGCACCTCGATTCTCTCAATGCCGTCGTGAAGCAACAGGAACTCAAAGGAGTTCAGGGCCAGTTGTCCTCCGCCAAAGGCAAATACATGGCAGCGCAGGCGCAATATGGCTATTCGGAAATCCGCAGCCCGATTGATGGCTTCGTGACCGAACGCCCGCTCTATCCCGGAGAGATGCCTGCTGCCGGTGTTCCGCTGATTACGGTGATGGATACCTCGCGGGTGACGGCGCGCGCGCATATTCCGCAGCGCGATGCTGCGCTACTCAAGGTTGGAAACGAGGCCACGATCGCAGTTCCGGGAATCGAAAAACCGGTGGACGGCAAAGTGACGCTGGTCAGTCCGGCGCTTGATCCGAACAGCACGACCGTCGAAGTCTGGGTAGAAACCAAAAATCCCAAACAGATTCTGAAGCCCGGCAGCAGCGTGCGCGTGTCAATGGTTTCCCAAGCCGTGCCCGACGCGCTGGTGGTGCCGGCTGCCGCCATCTTGACGGGCGCGGATGGCGCGACGACGGTAATGGTCATCGGGTCCGACCAACATGCGCATCAGACCGCCGTCAAAGTTGGAATCAAGCAGGATGACAGCGTCCAAATCGTGGAAGGATTGAAAGAAGGCCAAAGCGTCGTCGCGAGCGGCGCTTATGGCCTGCCCGACAACAGCAAGGTTGTGGCCGAGACAATAGAGACAAAAGAAACAGAATCAGAGAAGGGAAGCGATAAGCCCGCAGCCGGCGACGAACCTGCCGCGAAGGATTCCAGCAAGGGGGGCAAAGAGTAAGTGGCCTCCTCCGCCAGTCATTTATCCGATAGTAATTCGTCGTACTGGTTCGCCCGCCATTCGCGATCGGTGATTTTCCTCACCGTCACGCTGGCGCTGGTTGGCGGCTATCTTGCCTACACGGTGCCGGTCGCGGTTTTCCCTGCTACAAACTTCCCGCGCATCCTGATCGCGGTTGACAACGGCGTGATGCCCATCGATCAGATGATGGTGACCATCACCCGTCCGCTGGAAGAAGCCGTGAACAGCGTCCCCGGACTACAGAACGTCAGGTCCATCACCAGCCGCGGTTCGGCCGAGATCGATCTATTTTTCGACTGGAACGTCGACATGTTCCAGACCTTGCAGTATGTGAACGCGGCTCTGTCGCGAGTGCAAACCGAGCTCCCGCCCTCGGCGAAGATCGAAGCGCATCGCATGACCTTCGCCAGCTTTCCCATCATTGGTTACAGCTTGACCTCCGATACCATGGAGCCGACCAAGCTGTGGGAAATGGCTACCTATGAAATCAAGCCCCGCCTAAATCGGCTGGACGGCGTTTCCACGGTCGTTATCCAAGGCGGGCAGGAACCTGAGTTTCACGTTATCCCCGACCCCGCGAAGCTGCTGGTGGCGAGCGTCACGGTGCCCGACATTCTTGAAGCCGTTCGTCGCACCAACCTGATCGATTCGCCCGGGCTGCTTGAAGAAAACCACCAGCTCATTCTCGGTCTCATCAGTGGCCAGGTCCACACCCCCGAAGAGATTGCCAACGTCGTCATCAAGACGACCGCCACTGGCATTCCGGTGCGCATTGGCGATGTGGCCACCATCACTCCCGCCGTAAAGCCCGTCTATACCCTGGTTACGGCGAACGGCAAGCCCGCTCTCCTTATTAACATCAACCGGCAGCCTGACAGCAACACAGTTCAGGTCGCCGACGAAGTTCACAACGAAATGGATCGCATTCGCGCCAGCCTTCCTCGCGGAGTCGTGGTGCAGCCGTTCTACGATCAGTCGCTCATCGTCCATCAGTCGATTGCCAGCGTACGCGACGCGATTCTGATCGGGCTGCTTCTGGCCTCCATCATTCTCGTCTTGTTCCTGCGCGACTGGGGCACATCGATTGTCGCGGGTCTGGTGATTCCGGTCACCATTGCCGTCACCTTCATTGCCCTGAAACTTCTGGGCCAGAGTTTCAACCTGATGACGCTGGGTGGTCTCGCAGCCGCTGTCGGCCTGGTCATCGACGACGCGATCGTCGTGGTGGAAAATATCGTGCTCCATCGCGACGCTGGCCAGACTCGCTTGCAAGCCATTCACAGCGCGCTCGCCGAAATTACCAAGCCCTTAATCGGATCGACCGTAACTCCGGTCGTTGTCTTCTTGCCTCTGATTTCAATCGCTGGCGTGACCGGAACCTTTTTCCGCGCGCTAGCCGTCACCATGGCGGTTTCGCTGTTTACTTCGCTCGCCCTCGCCCTGACGTGGACCCCAACGCTCAGCCAATTCCTGATCCGTCATGGCAAATCTGGCGAGCCTGTTGTCCCGGCCGCCGACGAACCCGAAGAAGAAGCGATCACTCGCTTGCTCGCCGCCGAAGAGGCGTCGGTCAGCGGCTTCTTTCTCAGAGTCATCAATTTTCACCAGAAGTGGCTCCGCCGCGCTCTGCAACATCCAAAAACCCTGGCTGTGCTCAGTCTCGCTCTGATCGTTCTCTCCTACGCCGGTTTTAAGCTACTCGGATCGGACCTTCTGCCTGAAATCGATGAAGGAGCATTCGTGGTGGACTATCTCATGCCGGCTGGTAGTTCGCTTGACGAGACCAATCGCGTGGTGATGCACGTCGAGCAGATGCTTAGAGAAGTTCCAGAAGTCGAAAGCACCTCGCGGCGCACCGGATTGCAATTGGGACTCGCCGTCGTCACCGAGGCCAACGCTGGAGACATTTCGGTCAAGCTAAAAGAAAAGCGCAGTCGTAGCATCGACGAAGTGATCGCGGACTTGCGCGGCGATATCAAGCGCGAGGAACCGGTGCTGAATGTCGAGTTCACGCAAACGCTCCAGGATATGATCGCCGATCTCACCGGAGAGCCGCAGCCGGTCGAGGTGAAACTTTTCGCGCAAGACCCCGCGCTGCTGGCGCAGTGGGCGCCAAAGGTGGCTGATGCAATCACCGAAGTCAAAGACAAGGCCGGCAAAACGATCGGCGGGGTTCCGGGCGTCGTCGATGTGTTGAACGGCATCGACAACACGATTAGCGGCCCAGCCGTCATGTTTCAGCTCAAGCCTTCGGTCGCCGCTCGCGCCGGCTTCACTCCCGAAGAAATCGCCACTACCACGGCGGCGATGGTTGAGGGCGAGCCGTCCCCCATTCCCGTGGTCAGCAATGATCACGCCTACACTCTTCGTCTTCGTTTCCCGGCGGCCAGTCGCGCTTCCATCGACGCTCTCAGCAATACTCTGCTGACCAGCAGCACCGGAAGAACCGCCACCCTTGGCGCGCTTGCCACGGTCACGTCCATCCCCGGGCAGACCGAAGTCCGCCGCGACAATTTGCAGCGCCAGGTCACGGTATCCGCACGCCTGGAGGGAACCGACCTCGGTACCGCGATCGCCAAAGTGCAACCCGCCGTCACGAACTTGCACATACCGCCGTCGATTCGCGTCGAGTATGGCGGTACCTACAAAGAGCAGCAGAAGTCGTTCCGTGACCTCGTCATGGTGCTGGTCCTGGCCATCGTGCTGGTATTCTGCGTGTTACTGTTCGAGTTTGGAACATTCGCCGCCCCCCTCGCGATCCTGTCGTCGGCGCTGCTCTCGACCTCGGGCGTGATCTTGGCTCTATTGATCACGCGCACGACTTTCAACATTTCGTCCTTCATGGGGATGATCATGGTCATCGGCATTGTCGCGAAGAACGGAATTTTGTTGCTCGATGCCGATCAGAAGTTTCGCGCTCTCGGTTTTTCACCTGTAGATGCGATCCTGCAATCGAGCCGCCGCAGACTTCGCCCGATTGTCATGACCGCGCTCGCGACTCTAGCTGGCATGTTGCCCCTTTCGTTCGCGCTTGGCGCTGGTTCCCAGATGTTGCAACCACTGGCCATCGCCGTGATTGGTGGTGTAGTGATTTCCATGGTGCTTTCGCTTATCATCACCCCCGCCGTGCATTTCTTTGCGACCGGCGGCTCGGCGCGGAGCGCCGCTGCGAGCGATTCGCAGAGTGTCTGACAATTTCAAGAACCAATCCAGAGGGGCGAGATGCCCGCTGGTATTTTCGGAGGCTTGGGAAAATGAAAGCAAACTGTGCAAACTCGATTCTGTGCCTGACACTTTTCGTGGT
>JAYUJG010000036.1:0-3276 GCA_043765355.1 Acidobacteriaceae bacterium
CCACAAATGGCGCTCACTTCTGGCACCAAGCTCGGTCCTTACGAAATCATCGCTCCTCTTGGCGCAGGCGGCATGGGTGAAGTCTATCGTGCCAAAGACACTCGCCTCGATCGCACCGTCGCCATCAAAGTCCTGCCTTCTCATCTTTCCTCCGATCTCGAATTGAAGCAGCGCATGGGGCGCGAGGCCAAGGCCATCTCCGCGCTTCAGCATGCCAACATCTGCACTCTTCACGACATCGGCTCTCAGGATGGCACCGACTTCCTGGTGATGGAGTATCTCGAAGGCCAAACTCTCGCCGAGCGCCTTCAGAAAGGGCCGCTGCCCCTCGATCAAGTTCTTAAGATTGGCACGGAAATCGCCCAAGCCCTTGAGAAGGCGCATCAACAACGCATCATCCATCGTGATCTGAAGCCAGCGAACATCATGCTGACCAAAGCCGGAGCCAAGCTGATGGACTTCGGGCTAGCCAAACCAAAGTTGTCGATTGGATCGCAGGCCATCGGCTCCTTCACTCCCTCCACGCCCACCATGAATCTTGCTGCGCTCACCTCCGCTGCCTCACCGCTTACTCAAAAGGGTTCCATCGTTGGAACTTTTCAGTACATGGCGCCCGAGGTTTTGCAGGGAGCCGAAGCCGACGGACGCAGCGACCTATTCAGCTTCGGCTGCGTCCTCTACGAAATGATCACCGGCCGCCGCGCCTTCGAAGGCAAATCTCAACTTAGCGTATTCAGCGCCATTCTGGAAAAAGATCCAGAACCCATCGGCGCCAGCCAACCGCTCGCTCCGCCTATGCTTGATCTGGTGGTTCGTGCATGCCTTGCAAAAGATCCCGCTGAACGTTCCCAATCCGCGCATGACGTCGCGACGGAATTGCGCTGGATCTCCTCGCTTCCTTCCACGCCGGCCGATTCAGAGTCTTCCTCCCCGCCCGCGCCCAACCGCATTCCCTGGTTAGCCGCCGTCGCGGTTGCAATTGTTCTGGGAACTCTTGCAGGTTTTTTCCTGCACCGGCCCGCCGCGTCAGCTCCCAGTATTCGTGCTGTCATCAATCCCCCACCCGACACCCACTTCCGCCTCACCTCCGACCTCGCCGGGCCGCCCGTGCTCTCTCCTGACGGCGCCAATCTGGCCTTCGCTGCCACCGGCGCCGACGGCAAGACTTCCCTCTGGGTGCGGCCCATGAATGCCGCCGATCCACACGTCCTACCTGACACCAACGACGCCATCTTCCCGTTCTGGTCGCCCGACGGCCGTTCGCTCGGCTTCTTCGCCAACGGCAAGATGAAGACAATCGAACTCAGCGGCAGCACGTCACTGACTCTTTGTGACGCCCAACTCGGCCGCGGCGGCGCTTGGGCACCTTCCGGCGTCATCGTGTTCGCGCGATCTCCCATCGCCCCTCTGTTGCAAATCAGCGCCAGCGGAGGCTCTACCTCCCCACTCACTAAACTCGACCCAAACCTGCACTCCTCCCACCGCTGGCCCTTCTTTCTTCCCGATGGCCGGCACTTTCTCTACCTTGCCATGCACCATGACCCCTCCAAGTTGTCCAACAACGCTATCTACTATGCTTCGCTCGACGGACGCGAGAACCGTCTCCTCATTCACTCCCAGAGCAACGCTATCTATGCAGCTGGGTTCCTTCTGTTCGGCCGCGGCGACCAGTTGATGGCTCAGCCCTTCGACCCCGACAAAGGTGTGTTGAGCGGCGACCCCCAAACGGTATCCTCGGGAGTATTGAACGACGTCTCTACCTGGCACACCAGTGCCTCCGCCACCTCTAGCGGACTGCTCTCCTTCGGCAATGGCAGCTCCGGCGGTGTGCAACTTGTCTGGATGGACCGCACTGGGAAACAACTCGGCATCGCTGCCGACAATTTGCAGAACCTGCAGACGGCCCTCTTGTCGCCTCAGGGCGACCGCGTTGCCCTCACGGTCGATTCCGGTATGAACGATGTCTGGTCGCTTGATCTGGCGCGCGGCGTCAGCACTCGCCTTACCTTCGGCCCCACCGGTAACACTTCCCCGGTCTGGTCGCCGGATGGTAAGTGGGTCGCCTACAGCTCCCTGCGCTCGTCCGCCGGCGGAATCTACCGCAAGCCCGCCGACGGCTCCGGCGCTGAAGAACTACTGGTCCCTGATCAGACTGGCATGATTTTCGCCCCCGATGATTGGTCACACGATGGAAAGACCATCTTTTATTCGCCCAGCATCTTTACTCAAAAAGAGGATGGCATTTGGGCTGTCTCCTTGGATGGAGACCGAAAACCTCGCCAGATCCTCACCCATGGAACTGGCGCGAATCTTTCCCCTGACGGCCACTGGCTCGCCTATAATTCACCCGAATCGGGCCGATCCGAAATCTACGTCGAGGCCTATGGCGGCGGACAAGGTAAATGGCAAGTCTCTCCCAATGGAGGACAGGTGCCGCACTGGAGCGCCGACGGCCAGGAACTTTTCTACTTCGACGCGGACCAATCCGTTCTTGCCGTCCCGGTCAAAGAAGCTGGTGGCGCCCTCCAATTCGGTGCTCCTCAAACACTGGTCAGCAAATGGACCGTCCTCACCTTCCCCTTCTACAGCGTCTCTCCCGACGGCAAACGACTCCTAATGGAGCGTATCTCGCAGCAGGTCAACCAACCGGTTACACTAATCACCAACTTCACCACTGGCCTGAAGAAATAGTCCACATAAAAGCTCGGCCACAACTTCCCGCAGTCCAAAAATCTGCAAGTGGAAGTCATTACGGGCCAGAAGTCGCATTCTGGGAAGTTGACGGGGCTGCTCGAATCACGAGCGCGCGGTCAATTGTGTAAACAGGCGACTACACTCAAAACCCCCGTTTTTGGGTCAATGAGTGTAATGGCGATTTTTCGCCAACAACCGCATAGGTTCCGGTTGGCCGACCATCCGGGAGTTATCGCCTGGTGGCCCGATTTGAATCGCCCAATGCGGCCAGTTCCATCGGTTTAGCCCGTTATACGTCCATTGTTGCGCATAGCTGCAATGCTTAGACCGAAGTTTCTCAGTAAACGTCGAGGTCCCGTCCCACAACCACTTCGCCGGCGTAGCCGGAAAGCACCTCTTTCAAAACCTGTTCCGGCGATGACGCTTGGGGACGCAGTGCCGGCCGCAGAACAATGGAAGCATGGTAGATAATTAGCAAGTGAGGGCTTGGCCTTACTAGCGAGTTCGGCGAGTTGCCCGGATGTTCGCACGCCCGTGTATACTCGTTCAACGCGTAGTTCGGCTTTCCGCGTGTGGTCCTCC
>JAYUJG010000037.1:0-4476 GCA_043765355.1 Acidobacteriaceae bacterium
GACGATCTTTACGCCGCTGAGAAAAAGGTGCTGGAGGGATCGCTACTGATTCCGCTGTGCCATACGCCGATAGCCAGTATTGCGGGAGAGCGTGTGCGAAATTGGCCCGCTGAAAAACTAGGCGCTTGGCCGCTTGCAGGAGTTTTTCTTGATCCAATTGGAGATACCGCCCGACCATGAGCTTCCGCAAACGACTGCTGCTACTCTTCGCCTTGACGATTGCATTGGTCGTAGCGCTGTCGTCGAGCGTGGTCTGGGTGTTGTTGCGGCGATCGTTTGAGCGAGCGAATGAAGAACGCGCGGATGCGCTTTCGGCGCAGTTCCAGTCGGAGTTTAAGCGGCGGGGGGAGGAAATTTCTCGTCGGGTGGAAGCCGTCGCTGCGGGAGAGATAGCGCGACGCATCGCGTTGGAAGTGAATCGTCCAGGGGCTGATCCCGGCTCCTATGTGGGCGAAGCGCATGTGCTCGCCGATTCTCAACACCTCGATTTTCTGGAATTGATTGACGGGCAGGGAACGATTTTGTCGTCGGCGCAATGGCCTGCGAAGTTTGGTTACAAGGAACCAGGTTGGAAAGCGGAATCCGCCCCTACGGCATCTCCGGCGGCGCTTTTGAAACGCGAAGAGTTGGCAGACGGATTGGCGCTGGGATTGTTTTCGATGCGGGTTGTCAGCCTTGGAGAGAAGCCGGTTTACGTGCTGGGCGGGCAAACGTTGGGAGCACAATTTCTGGCTTCGCTGGACCTGCCGCCCGGATTGCGTGTTTGCTTATACCCGAATCTGGAGTCGGGTTTTTCTGCGCAACGGATCGAAGATTTGAACGGGCCAGTGAAAGACGGTGACCGTCTGCAATCGCTGATTGAGCGGGTGCAAGCAACTGGAACGGAGGCGACAGGACGCGTGGACTGGACCGCAGACAACGCAGATGCGGAAAGCTTTCGCGCCATACCGTTACTGGGGGCAAAGCGCGAGTTGCTGGGGGTGTTGCTGGTGGGGAGTTCAAGGCGCTCGTTGGTGGAGCTACAGCGGCGGATTGTCTCGGCAACTTTATTGGTTGGTGGCGTTGGATTATTGCTGGCGATTCTGTTGAGCAGCTGGTTGGCGGCGCGGGTAACGCATCCAATAGAAGAGCTGGCGAACGCATCCCGGCGCGTTGCGGCGGGCGATTGGGAAACGCGCGTCGACAGCGCCTCCACCGACGAGCTGGGAGAATTGGCGACCGCCTTCAATCGCATGACCGGCGAACTCCGGCAACAACGTGATCACCTTGTACAGGCGGAGCGCGTAGCAGCGTGGCGTGAGTTGGCGCGACGACTGGCGCATGAATTAAAGAATCCCCTGTTCCCGTTGCAGGTTACGGTGGAGAATTTGGTCCGGGCGAGGGGATCGCATCCTAACGAATTTGAAGAAGTGTTTCAAGAGAGTACGACGACATTGCTGGCGGAACTCGGAAATTTGAAGGAGATCATCGGTCGCTTCAGCGAATTTTCGAAGATGCCGCAACCGCAGCGGCAGGAAGTGGACATCAATGAAATCGTGGGAGCGGTCATGCGACTGCATCAGGCTCAGTTCAAGACGCCGGGTAAGCCGGAAATCGTCGCGTCCATAGATCTAGACCCACATCTGCCTAAGATTTCTGCCGACCCTGAATTGCTGCATCGCGCACTGTCGAATCTTGTTCTGAATGCGATTGACGCCATGCCCTCTGGCGGTGAACTGCGTCTGACCACGCGGGCGGTCGAGAGCGGAGCGGAAATCAGCGTTGCCGATACTGGAACGGGTTTGACAAAAGAAGAATGCGAGCGCCTTTTCACTCCTTATTACACGACTAAGCAATACGGAACAGGGCTTGGATTGGCGATTGTGCAGTCGGTGGTGAGCGATCACGGAGGCGACATTAGCGTGGAGAGTGGCAAGGAGTCAGGAACCGTGTTCCGAATTCGAATGCCAAAAGAAGCTGCTAGCTCTTAGCTTGGAGCCTGTGATTGCGGGTTGTTTGTGATTGCAAGGGATTCCTCGCTGCGCTCGGAGGCTGTGACTTTATTCAAATTACGCGGTTTTTAGGCGCGTAAGTTGTTGTTTTCAGCGTTAGTTTTTGGAACAAACAATAAAGTCACAGGCTCTCGGAATGACAAAGTTTCTCGTTTGGCGGGTAAAGCAGATTCCTCAGGGCTGATGCCCTTCAGAATTAGAAGTCTAGAGGTGTTCGTGTAATGGAGCAGATTCATCATGGCAAGTAAAGCGCATCTTCTAATCGTGGACGACGAGGCGAATACTTTGGCTTCGCTATCGAGAGCATTTCGACTGGCGGGGCACGAGGCCGTCGTCTGCGATAACGCGGCGAAGGCGCTGGAACTGGCCATCGCGCAACCTTTCGATCTCATCCTTTCCGATGTTGTGATGCCGGGAAAGGATGGTCTCACGTTGCTCGAAGAACTCAAAGCGGCCGGTGTTGCAAGTCCAGTAGTGATGATGTCTGGGCAAGCTCATATTGAAATGGCGGTGAAGGCGACGCGACTTGGGGCGCTTGATTTTCTGGAGAAGCCAATTTCGACCGACAAGTTGTTGCTGACGGTGGAAAATGCTCTGAAGCTGGGTCGGCTGGAACATGAGAATCAGGAGTTGCGGCAACGCCTGGGGAAGCATACTCCTGTGTGGCAAGGCGATGCCATGAAGCGGGTGATGGCGCAGGTTGATCGCGTCGCTGCCAGCGAATCGCGCGTCTGTATCCTCGGCGAAACGGGTACGGGGAAAGAATTAATTGCGCGAACCCTGCATGAAAAGAGCGGGCGGTCGGCTGGGCCGTTCATAACGCTGAATTGTGCGGCTGTCCCCGCCGAGTTGATTGAGTCGGAATTGTTTGGTCACGAGAAAGGAGCGTTTACGGGGGCAGGGGCGCGGCATCTCGGCAAATTCGAACAGGCGCGGCGAGGGACCATTTTTCTGGACGAAATTGGCGACATGCCTTTGATGATGCAGGCCAAGCTATTGCGTGTGCTGGAAGAGTCGGAAGTGGAACGCATTGGTGGAGATCGCGCCATCAAAGTGGATGTGCGCGTAGTCGTAGCGACGCATCGCGACCTCGAAGCGTTGGTGAAGGAAGGGAAGTTTCGGCAGGATTTGTATCATCGCGTGTATGTGTTTCCGTTGGTGCTGCCACCGCTGCGGGAACGGCGTGAGGACATTCCGGTGCTCATCGATCATTTTGCCGCGCAAGTGAGCAAACAGAATGGATGGAAGCCGATGGCGTTTACTCCCGAGGCGGTTGCCGCATTATGCGAGCAGTCGTGGCCTGGCAATGTGCGCGAGCTTCGTAACGTCGTCGAACGGCTCATGCTACTGGCACTGGATGGCCAAATTAATCGGGAGACAGTGAGTCTAGCGTTACCGTCACGCCCAGGCGCGAGTGTCGCAGGGTCACATACGAGCGGAACCCTCGCCGAGCGTGTGCATGATTTCGAAAAAGAGACTCTGCTGGCAGAGCTGAAGAAGCATCAATTCCATGTCACCAATACGGCGCGCGCTCTGGGGTTGGAACGCAGTCACTTGTACAAGAAGGCCGAGATGCTAGGAATCGATTTGCGGTCGGCGAGATCGGATCGGGCGGAGTGAAGTCTAGCGTCTCGAGGCTTCGTCTCAATCTATAATCAGCGGGAAGGGACGTGGCATGGAGAAGGAGCGTAAGAGTCTCGATGATTTTCCCCATTTCATTGTTTCGGAAGTGCAGCCTGGTGAGACATTCCCAACCTATATCGATCTCAACTTGGTTGGCACTTTTGAGAATGGGGAAAGAGTGACAGCCGGCGTTGGTTCACTGCTGCTTCCCGAACGCGTTGCGTTGTATGGGGAGATGATTCTATATCCACATACAGGTGCTGCATTGTTTGTTAGCTCCGCGACGGCGATTCCCGCGCTGTTGGGTACTAAGCTGCCGTATCTTTCCGCGCGCTGGCAGGCCTACCATATTTGGATGATCCTTGACGAGCAATCGCGGTGGGAGAAAACCTGTTTTGAACCCGTCGATGCGATTCAGGAAACGTATACAACCGATGACGGGCGGCACCTACGCAAGCTCAGCAAAATGAAGCCTGGAAAAGGCGTTCCAGATACGGCTCAGGTTGTCATGAACGGTTGGGATCATGAACATTGCGAACTTTGCAATGAACACATCGATCCGGGGGATTCGGCCTATACCAACAAGGACGACTTGTGGGTCTGCCTGACTTGCTTCGAAAAATACGTAGGCCCGAAAGACCTTTCGTTTGTAGACGCATTGTAGGAGGCTAAGTCTTGGTAAGGGAGTCGACTCCCAATTGAAAAAAGGAACCGATTTCTCGGTTCCCTTTTTTCCGTCGGGGAGGAGGGGAATTTCCGCCCTGGTACAGAATTGTTGTTTAGCTACTTTCTTGTTCAAGTTCTCCGGGCCAACGGAGAACACGAGTTCAGTTCAGAGGTACTAACCACCCCAGACTGCGCT
>JAYUJG010000038.1:0-3724 GCA_043765355.1 Acidobacteriaceae bacterium
ATGAAGCCGAAGCCCCGGTCGCGGAGATTCCGGGTCGACGCCGCGAGCAGCGCTTCCCCCAGCCCGGCAGAGCGATATTCGGGTAACACGCACACCTGCGTGACATGCCCCACATCGGGCCGCACTTGCGAACACAGAATCAGCCCCGCCAGCGTCCGCGTCCGGCGCTCAAACACCACGAACGACGCCTGCGCATCGAACGCCCCGCATCCCGGAAACCGCACAATGTTATTGAGGAAACGCAATGATCCCGTGAGCGTCCGGTACTGATCGTTAATTTCAGAATCGACGTGCCCACGATACGCCGCCGTAATCAGGGCGGCGGCAGACTGATATTCCTGCTCCGACCAGGGGCGGATTTCAAACTCCGCTGGAACCGGCACCCTAGGCGGCGACGCTGTGTGAGGCGATCTCGGCGCATGCCTACCGATATCGAAATTCATAAACACTCGCGGATGCCGGCTGAATCCCTGCTGCAAAAAAGGCCGCGACACTTCTCCCGTCTGGTGCGCCAGCAACTGCGCCTCCACGCGATGGATACCCGGCGATTGCTGCAAGGTTTCGATGACGTGCGTAAGCAGGCGTTCTTCCACCTCCCGCCGGTCACAGTTGTGGCCGTTCTCTCGCACGAAGAGATCCCCGATAACTCCCTTGTTTTGCTCGTACACAAAAAATGAATATCCGAAAATGCTGCCGCGCTCGATGGCCGCGTAGCCCGGAAGTATCTTGGCGTCCATGTACCGCAGAATCATCTCCGCCGAGGTGGCGTAGTCCCAGGAAAGCAGCCGCCCCCAGGTCGCAATCTCCTCTTCCAGCAGCGGCCGAAGATCAACGGAAGAGAAGTGGCGGAGATCGAGAATTTCCATAAAATCTTTTTTGGCTGGTGGCGCTTTCGCCATACCGCCCAGAAAAGCCTTTGGCTTGGGCACGGCTTCAGCCGTGCCATTGAGAGCCGCAATTGATTCCGGCTTTAGCCCCTGAGGGCCCAACTCTCATCCAGACAAGCGTTGCCAAACCATCTATTACTTTCCCACCCAGTACACATCCACTTTCTGCTCCGGGATGCTGACTAAGTATGACACTCGGCGTCCGGGCACGAGTTGCGCAACTTGTACCTGCATATTTTGCGCCGCCACCAGGACGTGGGCTTCCACGGGAATCGTGCCGCCTTCGTAGGGCCGCGCCGGACGATTGAGATAGAACTCCAATCCATATTCCTGCACGCGATTGAGATGATAAAGCGCGACAGGAACCGGTTCGTGAGAAAAATTCAGAATGCTCTCCGCTATCGGTCGCGCGGATTGAGCCCCATCGACAGCGGGCGAGGCGAAACGAATCACGGCCCCGACACTTACGACGACAGCAATCATCGTTGCCGGACGAAGCAGCCGCAGCCCCGCGCGAGAGAGCAGCGCAGCCACAATGCCGAGCGCAAAGATTACCGATACAAAAGCGGCGACGTAGGTTGCTGTCCCCAGCACCAGCCGATGATTCACCACAATCGACGCCGCGGAAAGCGCGCCAAAAACCAACCCTCCACAGAAAATTCCATGAAAAGCAGCGAACAACAGCGAAAACTTTTTCCCGGCACGTCGCCGACCGGCAAGATACTCGGCAACCAGCAGCGCTCCCGCTGGAACCGCCGGCAGAATGTAGCCCGGCAGTTTCGATTGCGACGCGCTGAAAAATAAAACCGGTACGAACATCCAGACCAGCAGAAACAGCGCCCATGAATCTTCCGCACTCGAGAAAGCTTCTTTACCTTCCGACCAGAGCAGACGGGCGCGTTCGGCGACCGCCAACACGAGCACAATCGCCCAAGGCATCGTCGCCAGCAGAAACACGGGCAAATAAAACCAAAACGGCTGGCGGTGATGATAAACATCCTGCGAAAACCGGGCGAGATTGTGTTCCAGAATGAATACACGAAAAAATTCCGGGTTTCGCAATTGCACCGCCACGTACCAGGGCAACATCACGACCAGGTAAACAGCGATGCCCGGGATCCAAAGCGTGCCCCAAATCGCCCGCCAGTCGCGCTTCGCGGCAACGAACGTTAACACAATAACCGCCGACAGCGCCGGCGCCACCGGCCCTTTCGCCAAAGTGCCCAACGCCAGAAAAACATAAAACGCGGCGAGATAAATGCGCTCGCGGCTCTCGTACCACGCATACCAAGCCAGCAATCCAATCGAAAAGCAAGCTGCGAGCGGCATGTCGGTAGCAGCGGCGTGAGCAAATCCAATCACGCCCGCGCAACTGGCGGTGATGAGCGCCCCATCGAGTTCACTACCGGGTCGAAACAGGCGAAGAAAGAAATAGATCGCCGCAATCAAAAACGCGGCGTCGAGCGCAGCCGGAATCCGCGCCACCTGATCGGAGACGCCGCGAGCCATGCGAAACGACAGCATCGCCTCCCAGTAATACAACACCGGCTTTTCAAGCCACGGCTTGCCCTGTAGCGTAGGCGTAACCCAGTCGCCGCGATCAAGCATTTCGCGCGCAACCTGCGCGTAGCGAGGCTCGTCCGCGCCGAGCAGTCCAAACGCACCCAGCCCATAAAAGAAGAGGAACCCACAGAAGGCGAGAATCAGCCACACTTCGATGCGGGTCCGCGGATTGGCGCTTCGCTCACTCATGGATGCATGAAAGTAAGTAATCTCGACCGTAGCGCCGCCGTCCCGGCGGCTGTCCGGGGGGCGTCCCGCCCGCCGCTCCAACCAAGACAATCTTCTCGCGCAAGAATTACGAACGACCCAACTAGATCACTTCGCGCCCAGGGCAACCGCGTCGGCGCGCAGCCGCTTGACAACTCGAGCCACAGCCGCCTCCAAAGGCCCGTCCAGCGAACATCCGCTGGCGCACTTATGCCCGCCGCCGCCAAAATGTTCAGCGACGATCGAGACATTCACCTCGCCCTTGCTGCGCAGGCTGATGCGATAGCGTCCGTCAGGAAGCTCACGAAAAAATGCGGCAACCTGCACTTCCCCAATCGAGAGCGCGTAATTGACCAGCCCTTCGCAATCCTCTTCGCGCGCGCCAAATTGCTGCATCTGTTCCTGCGTCACCCAGATCCACGCCAGCGACCCTTCGCGGTGCAGGTTCGAAAGCGCCGCTCCCAGCAACCTCATCTTGGCCGCGGAATGCCCAAAATAAATCGGACGCGCGCAATGCGCCGGGTCCGCCCCAGCCAGCACCAGTTCCCGCGCCACCGTGAACGTGTGCTGGTTCGTGCCTTCAAACATGAACGATCCCGTGTCCGTCATGAGCGCCGTATAAAGACACGTAGCCATGTCGCGGTCAACCGGCACGCACGCAAGACGCGCAAGCCGGTACACAAGTTCCGCCGTCGCCATCACGCTCGAATCGATCCAATTGATGTGCGCAAAATTGCGCCCGCTCGCATGATGGTCGATATTGATCAGGAAACATCGTTCCAGACCCTCCAGCAGAGCCCGCCGAATACTGTCGCATTCCAGCATGATGACCGCATCATTCGCGGGAACCGCATTCGCATGAATCACGCGATCGGCAAAAGGAAGGTTCTGATAAATCCGCGGGACGCCATCGTGCATGACGACATCGGCATCCTTTCCCATCACGCGCAAGATCTGGGCACAAGCCAGAGCCGAGCCGATGCCGTCGCCATCGGGCCGCGCGTGCGACGTCACGATAATGCGCCGCCGCGCCCGAATTTCCTGTAGAACCCGCTCCAGCATGATCG
>JAYUJG010000039.1:0-12873 GCA_043765355.1 Acidobacteriaceae bacterium
CGACTTCAACTGGGAGGATTTCACGGTCTTCATTCGTCGAGGAGTTGTAAACGGCAAGGTTGGCGATACGAAGACCGAAGCCTCTCGTAAATCTCTTCCCGTTGATCCTCGTCTTGTCGCACCTCTGGCGGAACTGCGCAAGCGCAGCTTGCACAAAGGGCCGCAAGACTGGGTCTTCGCAAACCGTACTGGCCAACCCCGAGGTCAGCAGAACATCCTGCAGCGTCATCTGAGACCGGCGGCGCTGCGGGCTGCAATTGGGAAGATCGGCTGGCACACCTTCCGACATTCCTACTCAACCATGCTGAGAGCCGCGGGCACCGATATTAAGGTGCAGCAAGAATTGCTCCGGCACTCCACCATACAAAGCACGATGAACATCTACACCCAAGCAGTTTCCGAGCAGAAGCGCGCCGCGAACAGCGTTGTGGTAGCAATTCTGCTCAATGAAATTGCCCCGGAAACCCACGTTCCCGCTAATGGGAGCTAAAAGGAAATAAGGATACGACGGTTGGGCCTCATACGATCATATTCAAGTGATTGATTTAGTGGAGCTTGAGGTTGGTTGCGGGGGGTGGATTTGAACCACCGACCTTTGGGTTATGAGCCCAACGAGCTACCAGACTGCTCCACCCCGCATGAAAATCATACCACAGGGTGAAGCAGAGTCTGGCGGGCTTCCTGTTTCTCGCTCGCATTTTTCAACGTTCCAGCGCTTTTTCAGTGAGCTATTTTTTTTCGTTCGCAGGCGTCCACGAGTTTTTTGGGGTCGATGGCGTCGTTGTCAATTTGTTCTTCCAGGATTTTCCCGTCTTTTCCAATCAGAAAATTGATGCGACGCGGGGCTTTGTATTTATCCACGTAAACGCCGTACTCGCGCGTAACCTCTCCTCCCCAATCGCTCAGCAGCGGGAAGGTGACGCCGATCTGGTCGGCAAAGGCTTTGTTGGCGTAGGGGCTGTCCATGCTCACACCCAGAACCTGGGTGTCGGCGGCTTCCAGCTTTTTGAGGTTCTGCTGGAAGGCCTTCATTTGCGCGGTTCAACCACCGGTAAAAGCAAAAATATAGAACGCCAGAACGACGTTGCTCTTGCCGCGATACTGGCTTAGCATCACGTCTTTGTCGTCGCTGCCGTCGAAGTATTGCAGCTTGAAGTCGGGAGCCATATCGCCGACCTTCAATTTGGGCGGGGCTTGTTCATGGCCTTGCGCCTTGATCTGCGGGCCCATGACCGCAGCCATGAGCAGCCAGACTCCCAGGATTGTCGAAACACTCTTTCGTTTCATGGAACTCCCTTCTTAGAGACTTCCAAGGGTATCCTGCGGTTGCGCGCCCGGTCAAAGCGCCCACGCACGATTTGCGGTCGATCGCCACTCGGCTTGCGAACTTTGCGCTGGGAATTTGTACAATGATTGCGGGTTCCGATCGGATCGAATGAGCCTCCAGACTCTCAACGATATCTTGCTGTCCGTGTGCAGGAGTGGCCGCGCGCGCGTCATGCTCCAGCGCCAGGCGCAGGGTTGGGTTCCGATTTCGTCCGCCGAGATTTATCGCTCGGTCGTGGGAGTGGCTCGCGCGCTTGAATCCTGGGGCATTCGCAAAGGCGATCGCGTGGCCATCCTCAGCGAAAATCGGCCGGAGTGGACGATTGCCGATTTCGCGGCGCTTGCCTTGGGAGCGGTCACGGTTCCGGTCTATGCCACGCAGACCGCGGAGCAAACTGCGTTCTTGCTCAACGATGCCGGGGCGCGGGTGATCGTGGTGTCCACCGGAAAGCAACTGGAAAAAGTCCTGAGCATCCAGGGTCACACGGTAGTGGAGCGGATTCTGGCGATGGACTCGGCGGAGACTGCGGGCGCGATCCAGATGCAAGCCCTGATGGGACAGGGGCCGGCTGGTTCCGACGCGCAATTTGATGCGCGAGCGCTGTCGATTCAGCCCGGGGATCTCGCCACCATTATTTACACTTCGGGCACGACAGGCACTCCCAAGGGAGCGATGCTGACGCACGGGAACATGGCGTCGAATATCGCTTGTTCGATGGAGGCTTTCGGCTTCGGCGCCAAGGAAGAGGTTAGCGTATCGTTTCTTCCGCTCTCGCATGTGACGGCACGGCATGTGGACTTTGCGTTGCTTTATCGCGGCGTCACGCTGGCCTATTGTCCCGATCTGTCTCAACTGGCGCGCACTTTGACGGAAGTTCAGCCCGCGATTTTTGTGGGCGTGCCGCGAGTCTACGAGAAGATTCGTCAACAAGTAATCGAAAGGGCGGCGCGTTTTCCGGATCGAGCTATTTATCGCTGGGCGGTTTCCGTGGGCCGCGCTCATCGCGCTGAGACTCTGGCAGGCACGCGGCCTTCGGGGCTTTCCTGGACGATCGCGGACCGGCTGCTGTTTTCGAGAGTGCGCGCCGGGATGGGCGGCAAGACGGAGGAATTCATTTCTGGGGGCGCTCCGCTGGGCCGCGAATTGGCGGAGTGGTACGCCGATGTCGGCATTCCGATCCACGAAGGGTATGGGCTGACAGAGACTTCGCCGGTGATTGCGGTGAACACGCCGGCGGCGCACAAATTGGGAACGGTCGGCAAGCCGCTGCCGAACGTCGAAGTTCGAATCGCCGACGATGGCGAGATCCTGGCGCGCGGGCCGTCCATCTTTATTGGCTATTGGAATCGTCCGGAGGAAACGCGCGACGCATTCGTCGATGGCTGGTTCAAGACAGGCGACATTGGCGACATCGACAGCGAAGGATTTCTTTCGATCACCGATCGTAAGAAGGACCTGATCAAGACTTCCGGAGGAAAATTCATCGCGCCGCAGCTAATAGAAAATTCGCTGAAGTTGAATTCGTTCATTGGAACGCCGGTGGTGTTGGGTGACCGCAGGAAGTTTCCCGCCGTGTTGATCTCGCCGAACTTTGCCGCTTTGGAAGACTGGGCCCGAGTTAATCAGGTTGAGTTTGCATCGCGGGAATCACTCGTAGCGAACGCCAAAGTACAGGCGCTGTATGACGGCATCATCCAGGAACTAAACCAAAAATTGGCACGCTTCGAACAGCTCAAGCGCGTGCTCGTCGTACCCGAGGAATTCTCGGCGGCAGATGGGACTTTGACGCATACGATGAAGGTACGCCGACGGGGGATTGAGGATCGCTACCGGGCGTTGATTGATGCCATGTACGCCGAGGCGGAGAGGGGCCGAAAATAGCGGCGAGGGGCCGATCTCATCGCACCGGCTCGGCATCGAGGATGAATAACGGCTGCCGCCGTACAATCAAGGTCATGACGGACTCGTTCACAATCGCTGGAAGACAATTTCGTTCCCGCCTGATCGTGGGGACTGGTAAGTACAAGTCATTTCAGGAGACCGCTCGTGCGATCGAAGCCAGCGGGGCCGACATGGTGACGGTGGCGGTGCGGCGCGTGAATCTCGACCGCAGCAAGGAATCGCTGCTCGATTACATCGACGTCAATAAATATTTTCTCCTGCCCAATACCGCGGGTTGCTACACGGCGGACGACACGATCCGTACGGCGCGGCTGGCGCGCGAAGTTGGACTCTCGGACTGGATCAAGCTCGAAGTCATCGGCGACGAGGCGACGTTGTATCCCGATGTGCAGGCGACGCTCGAAGCCACTCGGGTGCTGGCGAAAGAGGGATTCACGGTGCTGGCCTATACCTCGGACGACATTGTGTTCGCGAAACGTCTGGTGGATGCCGGAGCCGCGGCGGTGATGCCGTTGGGCGCGCCCATTGGCAGCGGGCTGGGCATTCAGAACGCCGCGAATCTGCGCATCCTGCGCGAGCTCATCACGAGCGTTTCACTCATCGTCGACGCCGGCGTGGGCACGGCTTCCGATGCGGCCATCGCAATGGAACTGGGGTATGACGCAGTCCTCATGAACACTGGAATCGCCGGCGCGCAGGAACCGGTGCTGATGGCAGAAGCGATGAAACACGCGGTGATCGCCGGTCGACAAGCCTACATGGCGGGAAGAATGCCGCGGAAGCTCTACGCGACTGCGAGTTCGCCACTGGAGGGCGTTGTGCGCTAGAGCTGTGCGCGGAAGTGATGGTAAAGGCTTTGGGCGGGTGAGACGCCCGTCGTCAAGAAAAACTTTGGGCGGCCACTGGGACCGCCCATTTTTCATCGATCCGATTCTTCAATCCTAGAGCATCTTGAGGCTGTCGACGTGAATCTTGTCTCCGGTGATGTGTCCGGTCACGGCCACATGATGACCCTCATGACCCTTGAGGGCGTCTGGGTTCTCGACCGCCAAAACCTTCTGGTCCGTGTCGGTAACGACGACCGCGCTGGCACCGGCTGCAATGCACTTCTTCGTGCACTCGGCTGCACCCGCGTTGGCTCCCTTGACTCCGCACTTGGAGTCGCTAACCCAGCCGTTCACGGTTTGGGCATCTGCCGCAAACGACACCGAGGCCGCCATTACGATCAGCGCGCCTGCCAGTAACAACAGAAATTTCCGCATGCCATCCTCCTTAGAATTTAGTCCCCATACACGATTGAGACTCCTGAACTCTATCACACGTGGGGCGCTTGGAGAAAAACCAAGAAATGGATTCACGAAGTCGCCACAACTCCGTGCAGCAAACCTCGATTCCGGTATATCATGTCGGGCAGCATCAGGACCGAATCAGGAGGGAATGAAATGGCTGCGCCGTTCCGTTCTAACAAGTTACTCACACTGCTATTGCTTTTTGCGCTTCCGGGGATCCTTTCGTTGGCAAGCATTGCATTTGGACAATCCTCAACGCCTCTGCTGCGCCTGCAACGCTCGAAAGCATATCTCAATCTGGAAACTAACGTGGTACACGCGCAAGGCATGAATGGCATCACCTATGGAAAATCAGGGGATGAATTCAGCTATCCCAACTCGCTTGCGTGCCTCGTGGTGTACGGCGACGGCAAATTTGTGCTGGAAAAACGCGAGGAAGCGACTCTGGGGAAGCCTAAGATCAAGACCGCGGAGGGATCCCTTGGTGCTGACGACATTCAGCACCTAAAGACGATTCTCGACGATGAGGCCTTAAGCAAAGTCACAACGCCGAACGCGCCGAATCTTCCCGACGACGCCGTCACGGTTCGCGAAATTGAGAGTATCGATGCGCAAATCGACCACTCCGGCAAAGCGCAGCACTTCACGACCATTAAGGAACGCATCAAGACCAGCGCCACCAGCGGAATGGATACTTATATCGACAACGGCGCGCCCTTCCAAAAGACGCTGAATCCGCTCATGAAATGGTTCGAGGGCCTCGAGAAAAAAAGTAAGTCGGACCTTAAGGACTCAAAACCCCAATATTGCGTGCCAATGAACGTAGGATAGCCATGACGCGACGAATCATTCTTTTCCTGCTGGCGGCGCTCGGGCCGATGGCAGCTCCGGGATTCTGTCAACAATCGCCTCCAGCCCCGCTTCGTATATTTCTTAACGAAGTTCAGCCCGGCACCCTTTCCGCGCCGCAGTACTGCACTCTGGTGTTCAACGACCGTCATTTCCATTCTGAAAGAGCCAACATCAAGCATGGCCACGATTCCGACCGCAAGGTTTATGAGGGGCAACTCTCCGAGGCCGACTGGAGCGCGCTGATTGCTGTAATAGACGGCAAAGAATTTCGCGACCTGAAAATTCCCGCGTATGTTCCGCCACCGGTCATGCAGGACACTCATCCCTATACGATCAGTGTGGCCCGAGACAACGACTTCCAAAATATGGAGTTCCTGGACAACAAGAGCCTGAAGCCTTATGAACCGCAGGTAAAACCTCTGCTACAGTGGTGGAAAACGCTTCGTGGACGGCACACTCCCGAATCGAACCTACCAGCCGACGCCAGGTGCGCGCTCGACAAGACCCATGCAATTTTCAGTCAGTAGTAACGGTCGCGAACGCTTCCAGCCTCGAGCAGTTTAATCGCTACTTCTCGTTTTTGGCGCGGCCGGTCGTCGGCTTCTGGGGAGTCTCGGGTGCAACGTAAATGACTTCCCCTTGCCGCGTGTAGTGCAGTTGCTCGCGAGCTTCCTTCTCGATTGCGGCTGGATCCGATTTCAGCGCTTTGATCTGGTCGACGTATTGGCCGTTTTCTTTTTGCAGGCGATCGACCTCACTCTGCAGCGACTGCAACTCGGCATGCTTCTGCCGATACACGACCATGCCGTTCGCTCCGAACATGGCATGCAGTAGCAGCGCCGCGGTAAGAACAACCGCAGCCGCAGTCCCGAGACGACGCCACTCCAGGACAAGCCACGACCACTCCGGACGGGTGCGCTCGATCCAGCGCGCCGCCGCGGCTTCCGCTTTCGGGCCCTGATCTTTCGCCTGATCTTTCATCTGCCCGACCATTTGGCCGACGGCATGACCGAACCCGTGATTCACCGTCGCGCGCAGACCCTCGCCCTCCTCTCGACGGGGAAGGATGCGCGCTCTCGACATTGGCCCTAGTCGTAAATCCATGCTTTCGCTGCCGCACTCAGTTTCGCAAGGTCTTCTCTGCTGCGCGCTTCGCTGTAGGCGCGCACCACCGGCTCCGTGCCCGAAAGCCGGTAGCAAACCCATGATCCGTCGGCGAGTACGAGTTTGAGTCCGTCGGTCCTGACTACCTCGGCAACTTTAATGCCATAAAACTCGCTCGGGTCGACACGTAACTTCTCAGTAAACTTCTGTTTCGCTTCCGCCGTCAAGTGAAAGTTCTCCCTTAAAGGATAGAACGAACCAACTTTGGCAAATACTTGCTGTAATTGGGTTCCGAGGGACGTGCCGCGTCGAGCGACCATCTCGCAACAAAGCAGGCCGGCAAGCACTCCATCTTTCTCGGGAACGTGTTTGCGGATCGAAAGACCGGCACTTTCTTCACCGCCGATGAGAATTTTGTCTTGCTTGATCAGCTCGCCAATGTATTTGAAACCGACCGGCGTTTCGTGGAGTTCAATTTTGTGCTTCTCGGCGAGCGCGTTGATGAGATTGGTGGTGGCGACCGACTTGCCAACTCCGTTTTTCCAGCCGCGGGTCTCGACCAGATAGTCAAAGAGCAGCGCGATAACGTAGTTGGGCTGGAGAAACGTGCCGTCTTCATCGACGATGCCAAAGCGATCGGCGTCGCCATCGGTCGCAATTCCAATGCCCGCACCGGTTTCGCGCATCTTTTGGCGCAGGTCTTCGAGCAGGTGATCGTCGGGCTCGGGGGCATGGCCTCCGAAGAGCACATCGCGCGTGTCGTGGACGGTGGCGACGGTGACGCCAGCCTCGCGCAGCAAGACGTCGGAATATCCGCGGGCCGCGCCCCACATGGGATCGAAAGCGATCTTCAGGCCAGATTTCTTGATCACATCGAGATCGACGATCTCGCGCAGGCGCGAGAGATACATGCGGCGCGGGTCGATAGCTTGAGATTGAAATTGGGACTGGGACTGGGACTGGGATTGTGATTGTGATTGCCCGTCGGCCTTCCTTCCGCCCTCCGTTTGGGGATTCGCATCGAAGGCTGTGATCGCAGCTTCAATCGCCTTGGTTACTTCTGGCAGTGCGGGCGCTCCATCGGACGTCGAGAACTTGATGCCACTATATTCCGGCGGATTGTGCGACGCGGTAAAGTTGATGGCGCCGTTTGCTCTGGACTGAATCACTGCGTAGGAAATCGTGGGCGTGGGCACCGGCTCGGCGATCACCAGGGGCGTGATACCGTGGCTGGACAAAACCTCGGCGGCCATGGCGCAGAATGTTTCGCCCAGAAAACGCGGGTCGCGTCCGACGATGACTTTTGCTCCATTCGATTTCTGCGACGCTACGTAGCGCGCGATGCCATGCACGGCGCGGTTAACATTGACGAACGTGAATTCTTCCGCCATCACGGCACGCCATCCCGATGTGCCAAACTTGATTTGCGTTGCCATTGCGCGCCTCGTATGCTTCCCGTGTAAATCGAAACACGTCATTCTAGTACAACTTCGCAAAGCCGATCCTAAATGACCGGCAAATTATGACTGAGAAATTATGACCGACAAAAGACTTGTGCTCACAAACTGCGGCTCGCTCGAAGAAGCGCGAAGCATTGCCCACACGCTGGTCGAGCGGCAACTGGCGGCGTGCGTCAACATCGTGCCCCAGATTGAGGCGGTGTACCGCTGGAAGGGCGATGTTGAAACGGCAGCCGAGTGGCTATTGGTGATCAAGACCACAGCATCGGCATTCAGTCGAGTGCGCGAGGCTTTGCGCGAGTTGCATTCCTACGAGCTTCCGGAATGCGTCATGATTGGCGTCGAAGGCGGCAGCGCGGAATATCTGGAGTGGATTGGCGAGTCGGTGCGGTGATCGTCACACCGGTTTGTGAGCGCGCAGGTTCAGTCGCGAGTAGTCGAGCGCCCAAGGCGAATCGTCGCGGCCAGCTTGGTTAGTGAGTTCCAGAACAAATGCCGCGCGCAGGGCTTCGGTGGGAAGAAGCTCCAGGTGACGATGCAAGATGAAAGTGCGGAGATACTCCTGGAATTCCTGAGCGCTCGCTGCCGCGAAACTCGCGGGATCGATGCCGGTCTCTATGTTCTCGAATCCAGCGACGCGGAGCCGTGCCGCCGCCGTTTCCGCATCGGAAAAGAACCAGGGTTCGGCAAACGTCCCCAGCCAGTTGGAAAACTCTGGCCTCTGCGAGAGCGCGCGAACACGTTCCCGCAGACGGGCGAGGTTCGAGCCTCCTCCGCATTGCGCGTGCAACCAACCCGCCGGACGCAGGGCCTGGTAGAGGCTGCGAAACAACGTGTCGTGATCATGCACCCAATGAAACGATGCCGTGCTGAAGATTCCATCGAATCGATTGAGAAATGGAAGCGCGACGAAGTCGGCGGCAACAAACCGCACCCGGTCCCCAAAATCTAGTTTCAGATTCTGCTGCGCGTGCAACACCATGTTGCGCGAGAGGTCGAGGCCCACAACGCGTCCGCGCGGTAGATTCTGCAAAAGAAGGCGCGTGAGTTTTCCCGTGCCGCACCCGGCATCGAGCACATACTCGTCGCCACGCAAATGAAGCTGGTCAAGAACACGCTGTCCCCACTGAAATTGCGGCGCGGAGAGGCGATGGTATTCGGCGGCATTCCACTCGCGTGAGTTGGGTGGGTTCGACATGGACGCGCAAACAATCATTAAGGGCGGTGCCCCAGGTTCGCGCCCGTTTTTTGGGCGCTAACCTGGGCTGTCGCAAATGTAATAGTAATGACTGGCGGTCTACTCGATCGCCGCCAGCGCCTGGTCGAGATCGGCGAGGATATCTTCGACGTCTTCGATGCCAACCGAAATTCGAACCATGCCATCGGTGATGCCGATCTTACGCCGCACTTCTTCGCCGACGCCGGCGTGGGTCATGGTCGCGGGATGCGAGATAAGAGTCTCGACTCCGCCGAGCGATTCGGCGAGCGAACACACGCGCACTTTGCGCAGCATCTTGTTCGCATTCGCCAGCGATCCAGTTTCGAAGGCGATCATCGATCCAAACCCCGACATCTGGCGCTTCGCGAGTTCATGCTGCGGATGATCGCTGAGTCCGGGATAAAACACCTTCTGCACTTTTTTGTGTTTTGCAAGATAGTCGGCGACTTTGCGCCCGCTGCGGTCGTGCTGCTCCATGCGAACCGCCAGAGTCTTGACTCCGCGCAGGATCAGCCAGCACTCGAAGGGCGACAGAATCGCGCCCGCGCATTTCTGAAGAAATGCCAGCTTTTCCGCCTGCTCGGGTTTGGTGCAGACTACGACTCCACCGATCCCGTCGCTGTGGCCGTTGAGAAATTTCGTGGTCGAATGCACAACCATGTCGGCGCCGAACTCGATCGGCCGCTGAAAGTATGGCGACATGAAAGTGTTGTCGACTACGACCTCAACACCTTTCCGGTGGCTGAGTTCGGCGATGGCGCGGAGATCGCAGAGCTCCATCAGCGGATTGGTCGGCGTCTCCAGAAATACGAAGCGTGTAGTTTCTTGGAATGCCCGCTCGACATTGCTGACGTCGGAGGTATCGACGTAGGTAAATGTCAGTCCAAAATTTGTGAGGACCTGATTGAACAGGCGCGGCGTCCCGCCATAGAGATTGTGGCCGGCAATGACGTGGTCTCCCGCTTTGAGCGTGCTCGTGATGGCGTTGATCGCAGCCATGCCACTGGCGAATACCTTGGCGGCGACGCCATTTTCGAGCGCCGCGAGATTCGCCTCCAGACGATCGCGGGTCGGATTCGATACGCGCGCGTATTCGTAGCCTCTGTTTTTGCCGATCTCCTCTTGAACGTAGGTGGAAGTCGGATAGATGGGAGGACTGATGGCTCCGGTCTCGGCGTCAGGCTCCTGCCCAACGTGGATAGCGCGGGTTGCGAAGCCCGGTGTTTTCGTCGTCACTGTCAAAGATTGGCTCCTGAAAATCCTTCCCGTAGAAACGCGGATTACCGCGTCTCGGCAGCGCCACGCTGCATACGGAGACGCGGCAAGCCGCGTCTCTACAGCCGGTTTATTGGCTCAAGCCAAATGCTAAGAGCTGAATGCTAACGGCCGCCCTATATTCCGCCCTCAAAGATCTTCTTCGACAAATAGCGTTCCGCGGAATCCGGGATCAACGTCACTACCCGCTTCCCTGCTCCGAGGCGCTTTGCGATTTGCACGGCTGCGTATACGTTCGCGCCAGCACTTGACCCGCCCAGCACGCCTTCGCGCGCCGCGAGTTCTTTCACCATTCCGAAGGCTTGAATATCGGTCACCATCATGATTTCGCTGCACACGGTAGCGTCGAAATTTTTGGGGATGAAGCTCGATCCGATTCCTTCCACTTTGTGCGGAGCGGGCTGCCCCCCGCCGAGCACCGAACCCTCGGTCTCCACGACAACCGTGTGTACATTCGGGATGCGTTCTTTGAGAAACCGCGCAATCCCCGTGAATGTACCGGCGGTACCGCTGCCGATGGTGACGGCGTCGATCCGGCCTTCCATCTGTTCAAAGATTTCGCGGGCGGTCGTTTCGTAGTGGTAGTCGGGATTGGCGGGGTTTTCGAACTGCGCGGCCATGAACGCTGAAGGGTCTGTTGCAAGCAAAGCTTTGGCGCGATTGATCGCGCCCTGCATGCCCTCGGCCTCCGGAGTGCGATTCACCTCGGCGCCGAGGGCTCGCATGATGATGACTTTTTCTTCCGAAAATTTTTCCGGGACAAACAGCCGGACTTTATAGCCTCGGCTCACACCAATCAGGGCCAAGCCGATTCCGGTGTTGCCGGCGGTGGCTTCAATGACCGTGCCACCGGGCTTCAGCTTGCCTTCGCGTTCGGCGCGCTCGATCAGGCCAATGGCGGCGCGATCTTTTACGCTGCCACCGGGGTTCAGGTATTCGAGTTTCGCAAAAATATCGGCCGACCCCGGCGGGGCCAGCTTCTTCATCTGCAGCATCGGCGTTTCGCCAACGAGCTTCGAAATGTCGTCGCTCACGCGCAGACGGGAAGTTGAGGTCATGAGTGGCACTCTACAGAGTAAGGAACAGACAGCCGGAGCGTCAATGGAGGCAGGTCGTAATTCTGCAATTTGGTAACTTGGCAATCTTTAACGAATTTGGAATACGCCGCTGCGGCCCGCGAGGGATTGGTTTTCAAATTACAAAATTACCCGATGACCCAATTGCAAAGTCCGTTCTACTGGGCGCCAGAAGCGGGCTCGGCTCCCGCGTAATACCCGCTTTTCGTGCGCACCGTGAGTTTGCCGTAGCTGTGCGAACGGGCATCCACTTTCACTTGACGATAGCCGCCCTGATTTTTCGGCGTCGTCGGCTTGTAGCCGATGGTGTACTGGCTGCGAATGTCGTGGGCGACGCTGCGGCTGATGGCGTCGACCTCGTCCAGCGTTTTTGGGAAGAAGGCAATGCCGCCGGTTCTCTGAGACATGACTTGCAGGGCTCGTTTGGCATGCTTCGGATGCTCTTCACCCTCCAAAATACCGATCGCGTACACGGTCGGTCCGCCGTCACGCTGCAGAAACCGAACGGCCTGCTCGAGAGTTTTCCCGCTCTCGTTGTCCTCTCCATCTGTGATCACAAGGATGACTTTCTTTTCGAGCTTTGCTTCCTTCAGGTGATCCGCGGAGGCCACTACCGCATCGTACAGCGCGGTGCCACCGCGTGCTTCGATTTTTTCGAGGCCAGCTTTCAGTTTGTTGATGTTCGACGTGAAATCCTGGTCGTTGTAGTACTCGTCGTTGAAGTTGACGATAAACACTTCGTCGCTGGGATTCGACGCTCGCACCAGATTCAGGGCGGCGGCGTTTACCTTTTGACGCTTCTCGCGCATCGAGCCGGAATTGTCGACCACGATGCCCATGGCGACGGGAATGTCTTCGTGGCGAAATGAAGTAATGGATTGCGGATGCCCATCTTCGAAGACGTTGAAATCGCCGCGATCAAGGCTGGTGATGATGTGCTGTTTGTCGTCAACCACGGTCGCATGGAGCACGACTTCTTCAACCTGCTTGCGGAAAACGAAGGTGCCGTTCTCGGAATCCGGACTCTGAGCACCTTCGGTAGCGGGCTTCGGAACGGCAACCTGTCCGGCAGACTCGGGTGGTCTTGTCGTGCTGGCCAGTGGCGATTGGACGGTGGGAGTGCCGACTTGAGTTTGAGCGTTGCCCAGCGACAGAATTGTCAGGAGTAAGACAATCGGCAGAGCAACATTATTCCGTCGGCGCATAATAACCCGTCTTGGCGTAGACCCGGAGCGGTGGCAATCCTTTTGGCGGTAGAAGCTTGACTTTGATTTTACGCCATTTGCCATCGTGCATTGGGTTCTTTGGACGGTATCCGATGACATATTGGTTGCGCAACTCGATGCCAATTTTTGTGGATACGTCCGCC
>JAYUJG010000040.1:0-16979 GCA_043765355.1 Acidobacteriaceae bacterium
GAAATTAAAAAGATCGAGCCCAAGACCGCAAAGACGATGGAGATCCTAGAATTCGTAAAGACCAGCGAAGTCGACCCCGTGTATTTTGAGTCGTCCTACTACATGGTTCCCGAGGAAGCCGGACGCCGCCCCTACGCGCTGCTCACCAAGGCGCTCGAAGACAGCGAGTACGTAGCCATCGCAAAATTGACCATGCACAATCGTGAATACACCGTTTTCCTGCGTCCGCACAAAGGCGGCATGATGCTCCACACCATGTACTACGCGGAGGAAGTGCGCGAGGTCGAATCGTTTGGCGCTCTCGATGTCGAGATTAAAGACGCCGAAATCAAGATTGCGCATCAGCTCATTGAAGCGCTGGCGGGGGAGTGGGATCCCGAAAAATATCACGACACGTTTCAGGAAAACCTGAAGAAGATGATTGCGGCAAAACTCGAGGGCGGGGAAGTCCAAGCCGCCGAACCCGCGAAGAAACTGGCTCCCGTGGTCGATCTCATGGCCGCGCTCAAGGAAAGTCTGGCGCAAACCAAGAAGCCCTCCGCCTCGGAGAGAGTTGCCCAGATGTCAGCCGGCAGCCAGCCCAAAACCCGCCGCAGCCGGGGCTAAAAGAAAAATCGGGTGATCTGATCCTCGGATCATCGGGCCACCTGAAACCTCCAATCCAGGCAAGTTAAGAATTCCTCGGCCAACCAAAGGCATCGCTCGACGCTTCTCATCAATGCAGCGGGAGAATTCTTGGCAAGCCACGAGCGTTGAGAAGCCTCTTGTTTTCTCAATGGCCCGATGATCAGATCACCCGATGGCCCGATGGCTCTTCCCTATTTCCCCTTACCGCCCGATTCCCGATACAATATCGGTTTCCGCGTAACGCCAATTTTCACTGTGGAGTTTGAATGAAGAGGTTTCTCTGGCTGGGGTTCGTGCTGTCTGTTTACCTGATCTGTAGCGGCTGCGGCGACACCTTCCGCCCGATTATCGTCCCCAATCCGCCGACCTTCCCCAACCCACGCGCGGCCCACACCGTAGTCGCCATCAACGACAACGGAGATATCTCCGTCGGCAGCGCCATGGTGATCGATGTTTCCGGAGGCTCCGACCAAAGCACCGCCAACGTCGGTCTCGCCCCGGTTCACGCCGTCCAGCAAACCGTTAGCCAGGTGCTCGTCGTAAACCATTCCGTCACCGGAGCCTTGGACGATTCGATTACCAAACTGACCTTCAACGGGCTGACGATCATCACCAATCCGCCTCCCACCACCATCACTCTGCCAGCGAATTCGGCCCCGACTTTCATAGCCATCGCACCCTCAGATACCACCGCCTACGTAACCTTGCCGGGATTGGTGCCCGACCCCGTCAACTTCCCGAATGACAATGCGGTCGGCGTGGTCAACACGCAAAGCAACCAGCTGACCAATACCATCACGGTCGGCAACAATCCGGTGGCTCTCGCCGTTATGCCGGACAAGACCAAGCTTTACGTTGCGAATTTTGGCGATAGCACGATCAGCGGATTCAACACGGTGGATCGGTCGCCGAGAGTGATCTCGCCCGCGACCACTCCCGCGCCGCCCGTTTGGCTGGTGGCGCGTACCGACAATCAGCGCCTGTATGTGCTGGAGCAAAACGGCGCTCTCGATTCCATCGATACCACTTCAGCCGCTGGCCCCGACATGCTTACGCCGTCCGGTATCAGCGTGCCGGGCGCAACCACGATGGTGTACGACAGCAACCAGAACCGGCTTTACATTGCCGGTGGCCAACAGATGAAGATCGTGGGAGTCTCGCAGTCTGCTCCGCAACTGCTCAGCACGATCGCGATTCCGCCGTTTGCGCTGCTCAATCCTCCTTTGGTGTCCGCGACCGCGGTCGCAACGGCAGCTTTGCCCGACGGAAGCAAGGCTTATGTTGCGTCGTTTGCGGTCCTGCCGAGCCAGTTCAACGTCTCCGCTGTTTCGGGAGACGGAACCACCGCCACCTATGCCTACACTTTGACGGCGGGTCACGACCTGACTCCGGGCGTTACGGTTACGGTTACGACTATGACTGCCGGATTCGATGGGACTTTTCTCGTCGCCGCTACTCTGAGTGGAACGACTGCTTGCCCGGGCACATGTTTCCAGTCGCCGAATACCACGAACGGGGCTGGGACGGCGGGTTCCGGTACGGGCAGCAACGTCTTCCCACAGGTCACGGTTGTCGACGCGAAGTCCTACCAAATCAAAAGTACAATCGCCATTCAGGGCTTTCCCGACGCAACAGTCATGGCTTCCCAATACTATGTTCCGGCTTGCGCGTCGACGCGCTTCCGCTTCATGATGGCCGCTGGTGGCGACAGTTCCAGCGCATATCTGTCGAGTTGCGATGGCGGCAATGTCAACATCATCGATACTTCGATCGACGCGAACAATCAAATGCTGACGGCTCCGATCGGTTCCCGTCCGCCGATTCCACCCAGCAACTTCAACCCGTCGCAGAATCCGATTTTTCTATTCGCCGGCCCCTAGCAGGCTGCAGAAAAACGCAAACAATCGGCTAGAAGCGGGAAGGGCACGAGTTCACTCGGCCACAAGTCATTGAAAATGGGTCCGCGCTTTAGCGCATGCGGTGAGATTCTCGCGCGCATAGCGGTTTTTCCCCGCAGCCTGCTAGCCGCGACCGAGTGGTGGCAGCAAGAGCCGCGTCTCTACGGCAGGTTTTTAGGTGGTGGAGATGGAGCCGAAGTGGCTAGATGCTAACTGCTGAATGAAGCTATCCCGCGACGGCGGCCCGTTCCACGGCACGACGCCGAAGATAGCGCAGCGCCACATTCATAAAGACATTCCCGCTGGAAGTTTTGAATCCCAGCACGAGTGCTTCCGTGTCTTCACTGCTCTTGCTGCCTTGCTCGGAGGTGAGCAGGGTTGGCGGACAAACGTGAAAGTGGAATCCCTGGTCGTTCAGGGTGGTGACGGCGTTGCCGATGATCTGGTTGGCCAACTCGCAGACCGCTTCGCGCACCAGTTCTTCGTCGGTTTCCGATACTTCGACGCCAGCCAGTCGGCTGGCGAGCTGGACCGCGGCTCCAATATCCGCGTCGAAAATGATTTTCCCTTCGATCTCGCCCTTCAGGCACACTTCGGCGGCGATCCCCTTTTTTCGATAGGCCTCTTCTTCCATGCTGAGGTTCTCGATCGAAATAGGAGATTCCATGCCCTGTGCCAGCACCGCGTCGGCCGAGTTGATGAAAGGCTGAATCAGATCCATCCGCATCGACTAGCCTCCAGCTCCCGCGCCGGCTCCCCGCGTCGCGGTTCCGTCGTCTCGCATCACGTACTTGATGACTTCGTACAGAACTTCCGGCTTCACCGGCTTCTGCACAAAGTGGCGCGCGCCGCGCTGCAACGCCGCGACGATGTTTTCCTGGTACCCAACCGAAGACACCATGACGATGCGCGCCGTTGGATGGTCGCGCACGATCTTCTCCGCCGCTTCAATTCCTTCCATCTGCGGCATGGTGATGTCCATTAGAACGATGTCGGGTGTCAGCCGTTCATACTCGCTGATCGCCGTGATTCCGTCGCCCGCCTCGCCGATCACCTGTCCCCCGAAGGTTTCCACCATCCGGGCCAGGTTCTTGCGGGCAAACACCGAATCATCCACGATCAGGTAGCGGACCGGCTGTCCGTCTTCGCTCCGTTTTACCGGCGCAAACTTTTCCATGGCACTTCTCCCCTCCTATCACTTAATCACGTTCTACGTACTTCAGGTAGATAACTCTAGTTACTTCCGGCACTGGTGCTCCGCTTGCCCTCGGGAGCGTCTTCCCGGGGCCGATCAGCCGCGCACTGTACCTGCAAAATATTGGGCAAATCCTGGAGAGCGGCCACTCGCATGGCAAAGCCGCGCTCGATCGCCGCCTTCGGCATCCCATACACCACGCATGTTTCCTGGCTTTGCGCCACCGTGTCACCCCCCGCTGCCTTGATCTCACCGAGTCCCGTCGCTCCGTCTTCTCCCATCCCGGTCATCAGGACACCCATGACCTGCGGGCCAAATTCCACCGCCACACTGTGGAACAGCACGTCCACCGATGGGCGGTGCCCATTCACCGGCGGATCGTCGCCCAGGATTACCACGTTGCCCAACGGCAGCTTCTTTACTTTCATGTGCTTGTTGCCCGGACAAATCAACGCCCGTCCGGCCAGCAGCAAATCCCCCGATTGCGCTTCCTTCACTCGAATCGGGCAGGTCTCATCGAGCCGCTTGGCAAACAGCTCGGTGAATCCGTCGGGCATGTGCTGCACCACCAGGATGCTGCCCGAAAAATCGGCCGGTAGCTGCGAAAACAGATATTGCAGCGCATTCGGACCGCCCGTCGAAACGCCAATCGCGATGATCGATGTCGGCGCAATCGGCCGCAGCTTCGGCGCCAGCTCCTGGTATGTGTCGCTCGGAAGGAACTGCGCCTGCACTCCCGCACTCTGCGCTGCCGCCCGGATTTTCCTGATCAGCTCGCTGGCGATTTCCGGCATCCGCACGGCCACGTCTTTCGGCTTGGCCACGAAGTCGAATGCGCCCAGCGCCAGCGCCTTCAGCGTAATCGACGCGCCGCTCGTGCTATGCGAACTCACCACAATCACCGGCAGCCGCCACCGGCGCGTGATTTGTTTTAAGGTGTCGATCCCGTTCAGTCCGGGCATTTCCAGGTCAAGCGTCACCACTTGCGGCGATAAATCTTCGATTTTCTTCAACGCAAAATGTCCGTCCATCGCCGTCCCCACAACCTCGATCGAGTTGTCCTGTTCGAGGATCCGCGGAATCAGCTTGCGCATCAAAGCCGAGTCGTCCACGACCAGAACTCGCACCGGCTTTTTCATGCTTGCCCTCCCGCGGTGCCGCGTGCCAGCAGGCTCGCATTTCCGATCGCCTGCCCAATCGCCGCCGGGGCAATGATGCCCGACAACAGACCCGTCATGGCCGCCCCGTTCGCATCCGCCCGTCCGCGCGTGAAGCGCTCCATCAGCGCGATCATGTTCAGGATGAGCACCACTTTCCCATCGCCCAGAATCGACGCTCCACTCACCAGATCCGTCGAAATCGACTGATCGTCGAGGGCTTTAATGACCAGTTCGTCTTCGCCCTCGAGCGCGTTGACGATGAGACCAAACTTGCGCTCGCCGCTGTTGATCACCAAAATAAACACTTTGCGTTGCGCCGTTTCCGGTCCGCTCGGAGGCTTCGCTCCCAGACGTAGCAGCGGCAGCACATCGTTGCGTAGCTGCAGCACGTCATAGTGCTCGACCTGGTGGATTTCTCCTTCCACGGTGCGCGCGATTTCGGCCACCGCATTCAGCGGCAAGGCATAGAGCCGGCCTTCAACGCGGAACATCAGCGCGCGAATGATGGCCAGCGTCAAAGGCAGCCGCAGGCGGAAGGTCGTGCCCCGCCCTTGCGTGGTCTCGATCTGTACCGTTCCCTTCAGCCGTCCCAGCACGCTCTGCACTACATCCAGTCCAACCCCGCGCCCCGACAGTTCCGTGATCTCTTCCGCCGTCGAGAATCCCGGCTGCAAAATCAGTTCCAGCGTCTCCGCCTCGGTCATGCGAGCGGCTTGCTCGGCTTTCACGAGTCCCTGGGACAGAGCACGCTGCCGGACTTTTTCCGCGTCGATCCCGCGCCCGTCGTCCGAGACTTCAATCACCACCTGATTGCCCTGGTGATACGCGGCCAGACGCATCCTCCCTTGCGCGCGCTTGCCGGTACGTACCCGCTCCTCGGCGCTCTCGATCCCATGGCCCACCGCATTTCTCACCATGTGCGTGAGCGGCTCCGCGATCGCGTCCAGGATGCTCTTGTCCAGATCGGTTTGGCCGCCTTTGATCGTCAGCTCCACTTCCTTACCGCACTGCCGCCCCACATCGCGCACAATCCGCGGAAACCGCCGGAACAACTGATCGACCGGCACCATGCGAATCTTCATCACCGAGTGCTGCAGATCGTTTAACACGCGCCCCTGGAACGCCATGGCATCGGCGAACTTGCCGCGCAGCGTGTCTTTTGGAAAGCGCTGTCCAAATTCCAGCAACGCCTGCTGCAACATCGATTTCGCCAGAATCAGTTCTCCCACCAGATTGAGGACGCTGTCGATTCGTTCCGCATCCACCCGCAACACGTTATCCGGGCCGCTCGATACGGCGGGCGCCGACGCTGGTTCCGCGGCGCACGGAGCCTCGCCGGCGACTGCCTCGTCAGCCTCCATCGGCAGTATTTCTTGTTCGCCATCTTGTTCGCCAGCGGATTTGGATTCAGGATTGACTTTGGATCTAGACTTGACGCTCGATTCCGAGCCGGTCGGAACCGCGAGCGCTACCGCTTGTGCCCGCAACGGCACCACCCGGACATTCAACGCGATGGTTGGAATGCTGCACTTGGCCCGGATCTGCTCCGCCGATTTCTCCGATGCCAGAGCCGCTTCGATTTGCGTGATCGGCTCCACACTGCCTTCCACCGGATACAGCGCCAGTACCTCGCCCAGTCCGGTCAGGGCCAACTGGATCATCTGGCGTCCGGCGATCGGCATCACGCATTGCGGGTCGATCGGCACCACCACATGATGAACCTGCTTGCCCGCCGTCACGGCGGCGGTGATCGCGAGTTGTTCGTATTCTGACCAGGGGCTTTTTTTTGCCGGTGATTTTTTGGCCTTGCCTTTTCTAGCGCCTTTGCCCGCGCCGCCCGCCGCCGGATGCGACAGACGGGCAATGTCCGTGCGCAACGCCTGGATGCTCGGCAGCTTGCTTCCATTGCGATACGCTTCGAGCAACGCCGCAAACACGTCGGCCGCGCGCAACGCGATCTCGGGAACCAGATTCTTCGAGGCCGTGTTCTCCAACGTCAATACGTCTTCGAATTCGTGGCAGAGTTCGCTGAGTTCCCGGAAGCCGCAGGCGGCCGCGTCGCCCTTTAGCGTATGCACCGTCCGCCGCAGGCTGCGAGCCGCTTCCGCGTCGCCCGGCGATTTCTCCAGTTGCATCGCTTCGTCGTTCAGCTTCTGGACAAGCTCCCCCGCGCTTTCAAAAAATAGCTGGCGAAGTTCGCTCATCCGGTCGTCGGGGGGAAGGCTCACTCTTTCACCTCGACTCGCTGGTACGCCGTGCCGCTGTTGCGATGCACCATGTGAAACTTCTCGGTCAGCCCCAGCAGGCTTTCGGCGTGCCCAACAAAGAGGTAGCCGTGAGGATTCAGGCAGCGGTAAAACTTCTCCACCAGCCGCTTCTGCTCGGCTTCGTCGAAATACATCATCACGTTGCGGCAGAAAATCACGTCATTGCGCTGCGGCAGATATTCGGTTTTTAGATTATGAAAATCGAAGTGCACCAGCTCGCGCACGTTTTTCTTGATCGAATAGCGGTCGCCGACTTTGTCGAAATAGCGCAAACGATAGCCGTAATCGACTCCCGCCATCTGGTGCTCGCTGTAGGAGCCTTCCTGCGCCGTCCGCAAGACCGAATAGTTGATGTCGCTGGCCAAAATTTCCACCCGCCAGGGTGCCGGCACGATGGGCTTCGGAAGCGGCGATTCGTAGGGCACGGGATTGCGCAGATAGTAATACGACATCGAATCCGATACCTGCATCGCCATGGTGTACGGTTCCTGGCCCGTCGAACACCCCGCACTCCAGATCCGCACCCCGTAGTCGCGCCGTCCCTGCTTGCGGTGCAGAATGTCGTCCATCACGTCGTGCTGAAAAAGTTCCAGTTGCGCCTTGTTGCGGAAGAAGCTGGTCTCATTGACGGTGAGGTTTTCCAGCAACTGTGTGAGTTCCTGTTTTCCCTGCTGGCTGATGAGCAGGCGATAGTAGCTATAGAAAGAATCGAGGCGGCATTCCTTGAGCCGCCGCTGCAAACGGTCTTGGAGGAAAGGCGTGCGCCGGTCGTCGAAGTGCATGCCGCACTCCTGGTAGACGAGCGCCTGAAGCAGCTTCAATTCCGCGTCGGTGAGGGCGGGCGTTTCGAGTGTGGCCATGTGGGTTCGGTGATTCCTGCTTACTTGCCAGCCGAGGCGCTCTTGGCACCCGCTTTACCGCCGCCAGCCGCCGCCGGTTTTTCCAGCGTCAGCTCGTTTCCCGCCTCGGGTGCCGCCAATATTTTGCTGATGTCCAGCAGGATAATCAGCCGTCCCTGGTATTTGCCGAGCCCCGTGACGCAGTCCAGTCCACCCTCCTGCATCATCGCGGGTGCCGCTTCGATTTCATTTTCCGGGATCTTCAGAACTTCCGACGCCGAGTCGACAATCATCCCCGCCAGTCGCCCCCGGTGTTCGACCACCAGAATCCGGCTCCGCCGATCAATCCCTGCCGACGCCTGCCCGAACCGTTTCCGCAGGTCCACCACCGAAACAATCTTGCCCCGCAGGTTGATCACGCCTTCGAGATAGCTGGGAGCGTCCGGCACCGCCGTAATCTCTGGCACGCGCACGATCTCGTGCAGCGACGTAATCGGCACCCCGTAGGTCTCACGACCCACGCGGAATCCCACGATATGTATTTCCCGGCTCATATTTCGTAACCCATATTCACTCTGACCGAGGAGACGCGGCTGGCCGCGTCTCCCGCAGCGAAACCCCAGTCGAACTCAACTTCAACCTCAACCTCAGCGAGACCCCGCCGCCCCGCGCGCGTTGCCATTTCCAGAACCATCGTTCGTTCTTTCGCTCGGACGCAACGCAAATCGGTCCATCGAATCCAGCAGTCCGCGCGACATCTTCGACATCTGGTCCGAAGACGCCGCCAGTTCCGTCGATCCCGACGTGGACGACTGCACCAGTTCGCGCATGCGTTCCATCGCCTGCACCACCGCCTGCGCTCCCGATGCCTGTTCTTCGACCGCTGAATTGATTTCGTGCGTAATCTCGTTCAACCGCGTCGTGGCGCGCGCGATCTGCGACGAGCCATGCGACTGTTCGTTCGTCGCTGCCCCGATTTCCTGCGCGAACTTGTAGACCTCGGTCACCACATTCGAAATCTTGCGCAGCGCGCCATTGAGTTCCTGTCCGAGATTCAGCCCCTCGTTCACGATGGTCGTGCTCTTTTCCATGTTATCGACCGCTTTGCGCGCTTCCTTCTGGATACTTTCGATCAGCTCCGAGATTTCTTTGGTGGACTGCGCTGATTTTTCCGCCAGCTTGCGCACTTCGTCGGCGACCACCGCAAATCCGAGCCCATGCTCGCCCGCCCGTGCCGCTTCAATGGCGGCGTTCAAAGCAAGGAGGTTGGTCTGCTCGGCCAGATCGTCGATCACTTCGACAATCTTGCCAATGTTGTCCGCCCGCGTGCCGAGCGCGTCGATGATCTCGCCCGACGAACGGATCGTGGTGTTGATCCGGTTCAGGCCGTCGGTCGCCTTCTCCATCGTGCCAATGCCGCTGTGCACTTCTTCGCGCGACCGGTTCGAAATGTCGAGCAGAACTTTCGCCGTATCCGCCACCCGCTGAATCGACGTCACCATCTGATCGATCGACGCCGATGTCTCGCTTACGCTCGACGCCTGCGTCTGTGTGCTCTTCACCATGTTCTGCACGTTGACGCTCATTTCGTGCATCGTGCTCGTCACTTCATCGATGGCGGAAGAAGTCTGCAAGCTGTTTCTCGCCGACTCGTCCGACGCGCTCGCCACTTGCGTCGATGCGCTCGCCACCTGCGACGCCGCGTCGCGCACATGCCGCACCATCCCGCGCAACCCCTCCACCATGCTCATGAAGGCATTGGCCAAAGTGTCGTTCGCCGAACGCGGACGCACTTCGACCGACAGGTTGCCCCCGGCAATCGATTCCGAGACCGCCGCCATTTCCTTCAGATACTTCACCATCGACTCGAACGTTCTCGCCAGTTGCCCAATTTCGTCCTGACCGTGGATGTCGATATTGTGTTCCAGATCCCCGGATTTTCCGATCTGATCCGCCACATGGATCAGCCGTGTCAGCGGATTCGTGATTCCGGCCGCGGTCCGGTAGGCGATGATCGCGCCCAGGCCCAGTGCGAACATCGAACTGAGCACCGCCAGCAGAACCGTCAGCGTCGCCGCCGTCTCATCGGAACGCCGCTTCTCATCCAGTTGCTTCCGATTCTCCCGGTCCACATCGTCCAGCACGTCGCTCGAACGCGAGACCCACGAGTTCGGATCTTTTTGCAGATAGAAAATCTGAAGTTCGGCCACCGTCGCGTTGCCGCTGTCCACCGCCCGCCGTTTGTCGACCATCGGATTGGCAAAGTCCGTGCCCCAGGACTGCTCCAGGCCCTGTACCTTTTCCAGGCTGCTCTTTTGCGTCGAAGAATTCGCCAGTTCCTGGGTGCGGCGCAGGCCGTCGCTCAACTGGCGTTCGCCGTCCGTCATCTTTTCGACGTCCCGCGTGTCGCCGCTCAGCAAATAGTTCTGCAGGTGGAGCCGGTTCTGCATCATCTGGAAGCGGACCGACGACGTCGCCTCGGTCATGTCAATCGAATTCTGCGCCGCCGCTTTGGTTCCGTGCTCGCGATGCACTCCATACAGGTTGATCGCCAGAAGCGCCAGAACCGTCCCTAGAATGACGCCGAAACTGACATACAGTTTTTTCTTGATGGTCATACTCCAGCCTTCCTCCGCCCGTGCTTCAGCCCCGCCTCGTCTACTGGGTTGGATCAAAATGAAATTCCACAACCCCCGTCGACTCCTGCGGACCCACTTCGAAATGCCACTTCCTCACCGCATCCAGCGCCGCGTTTGCCAACACCGGATGTCCCCCCAACAACTTTGAGTTCTTGATCGTTCCGTTCGGCGCCACCGTGATTTGCACCTTCACCACGCCCGTGATATTCATCCGCCGCGCCAGTTCTGGATACACCGGCGACACTCTGGATTTCACTTTCCGATCAATCTCCTGCCCCCATCCATACGGAGCAATACTCGCGACCCATCCGCCGATCAACAGCAGACTCATCGCGACAACCCAATTCAGAGTCTTAACGGACACGGACCCTCCTTGCTGTACTTGCATCCCGCTTATCTTCAAGCACCGGCAACGCCACGCCTACCAAAAGCTCTTCCTTTGCATTACTTTGGTGATCGCCCCCAGGCGACGAACCATCCTTCAAGAAATAACGTCAAAGAAAGCACCGCACCGTTTAGCGCCGCAAAAAGTAGCGCTGGCGTCCCGCCGGCTGTCGAGGGGGCGTCCCGCCCGCTCTGTCCAGAATCCCGCGTCCGTCCAGAACACCCACTGCCGCGCAGAAATCCCGCGTCCCCCCGCACGCCCCGCCATTTCCACAATGAGACACCACGTATCACTTTGGTACCCGTTCACATCTCGGCACCGCCATCCCCATTTCACTTGACTCAATTTGAGAATCAAGCGTAGCTTTTATATGTAATTCAAGTGTTTTCAACCGCTTAGAAAAGCGAGTGGGTGCGCACTGACATCCCATACCAGAAATTCGGGCGCCGCTGACGCGTCTCAGTCTGAGGACGCTTTTCAGGAGCTTCTCCGGGAACTCTCTCGCGCCGCTTTTCGCAGCACCGAACCGAGCCAGCTCCTGTCGTCGTTCTGTACCCTGACCCGCGCCTTTTTTCGCGCCAGTGGCGCTTATTTCTGGAATCTTTCCGATGGCGAACTCGTGGGCGCAGAGGCCGACGCCGATCTGGCCGAGTCCTTTCGCGGCATCCGAAGGCGTGCCGGTGATGTCTCCATCGCCATGGATGTGGTGCAGAAACGCCGCCCATTTTTCGTCAATCATCTCGATGTCGGACGCTATCCCTGGCTCGTCTCTAACCATGCCCAGGCCGCGATGGCCGCGCCCTTACTGGTTTCCGGCGAAGTCGCCGGCGCCATCACCTACCTGCGTACTTCGGAAGCCGCCGGATTTGACGACGACGATCTCGCCAAAGCCACCATCCTCGCGGCCCAGCTCGGCACCGCACTCGAAGCCCTCCGCCTCAACCAGCTATCGCGCGAAGAGCATCGGCGCGCCAGCATTCTGGTCGAGGTCGCCACCGCCTTGCACGGACTGCCCGACACCGCCTCCGTCATGGAGAGCGTCGCCGACCGCCTCCGCGTGCTGCTTCGTTCTCCGGCAGTGCTCGTCTTTCTTCAATTGGAAAGAGCTCAGGAGAAACTGGTCCAGCTCCAGGCCGTTTCTACCGAAGCGCCGCGACTCGCGGGCACCATCCGCTCGCGCTTCGACCAAAACAACCTGCGCTCCGCAATCGAGATTGCGAATCGCGCCGTCGCCGCCGGCGAGCGCATCACCGTCAACATCGACGGTGCTTCTCATTTCGGAGAAGACTCGCCCCCGGGAGTGCTCATCGCCGCTCCCTTTCGCACCTCGCGCTCGCATGGTGTCATTCTCGTCTACCCCCGTCTCGCCGTCCCGTTCACCCAGGAAGACAAAACTCTGGTTTCAGCCCTCGCCGGCTTTGGCACCGTTGCCATCGCCAACGCCGAACTCTATGGCATGGCCCGTGCCCAGGCCCACGAACTTCATGAAATCCTCGAGATCTCCTTCGAACTCGGTTCCGCCGGAAAGCTCGACGAGTTCATGCAAACCTCGGTCCTCCGCGCCGCCAGTTTTCTCGGCTTCAAGCGCTGCTTCATTGGACTTCTCGAAGACGACACCTTCCACATTCGTTGGGGAGTCGAAAACGGCGTCGCCCGTCCCGTCGATATCCCGCTCTACGATGGCGTGGCCACCCGCAGTCTGAAAAACAAAACCGTCTTCGTCGCCGAAGACGCCGCCAAGACTCCCGGCGCGAATCCGGATTTTGTCGCCGCGTTCCAAATCCGCCAACTCCTCGCCGTTCCTCTGCTCGGCTCCAACGGCGATGTGCTCGGCATGTTCGGCGTGCTCGACCGCATCGAATCCGGGCCCATTAACGACGAAGACATCCGCCGAGCACGCGCCCTCGCGGCACAAATCGCCATTGCCCTGGAACTCACCCGCAACCTCCATCAATCCGAAGAGCACCGCCGCCGCGCCGAAGCCCTGGTCACCATCGCGCTCGAACTCAACACCGTCCTTCACTTGCCCGAGTTCATGCGCAACTTTGTCGTTCGCGCCGCCGATTTGCTCGGCTGCTCTTCCGCCGCCCTCTGCCTCTACCAGTCCGCAGACACGGACACGATTCTCATGCGCGGCGATTGCCAGCTTGACGACAAATCCCTGCTGCGCCGCCTCAGTCAGGCGGTCAGCTCCGCCTTGCCAAAATATTCCGCCGAGATTAGCTTCGCCCCCGCCGGCGAGCTCCTCGGCAGTGCCCTGGCCATCAACCTCGAATGGACCGATTGCACCCTCGTCCGGCTGGCTGGTTCTTCCGGAGAGCTGGTCGGCGTTCTTTGTCTCGCCGATCGGGGCGCGCCCCCCACCATCGAAGATCACCAGTTACTCCGCGCCATCGCTGGCCATGCCAGCATCGCCCTCGAAAATGCCTGTCTGTTCGCCCGCATGCAGCAGGCCAACCGCCACTGGCTCGACGTCTTCGATGCCATTGGCGATTTCATCGTCGTGCATGACGAGCAGCACAACATTCTCCGCGTCAATCGCTCCCTCGCCGATTTTGTCGGCATCGCCCCCGATCAGTTGATCGGCCTCAATATGCGCGCCCTCGAAGCTCTCTCCGCCAACGCCTCGCCCCACTCCTGCCCCTTCTGCCGCACCGGCGAGGGTCTCGACGAATACGTCCACCCGATCCTGGAACGCACCTACTTGATTTCCACCTCGCGCATTCGCGCCGCCAGCAGCGCTCAGTTGCAGACCGTTCATGTTCTCAAGGACATCACCGACCGCCGCGAAGCCGAACGCCGCTATCGCGAACTCTTCGACAACATTCAAGAGGGAATTTTCTTCTCCACGCCCCAGGGCCGTTTCGTCGAGGTCAACGACGCTCTGGTTCGCATCCTCGGCTATAGCAGCCGCGAGGAGGTCATTCAGCTCGATATCCCCAGCCAGGTTTATTTCTCCGCCGGGCGCCGCCGTGAACTCGCCGACCTGCTCGACCGCGACCACGGCCTGCGCAATCAGGAAGAAGTTCTCCGCCGCAAGGATGGATCCCCGGTCCATGTCCTGATCAACTGTTTCGCGGTCCGCGATACCGGCGGCGGTGTTCTGCAATACCGCGGCCTCATGCTCGATGTTACCGGCCTCCGCCATTCCCAGACCGAGCTGCAGAAGGAACGCGATTTTTCCAGCAAGATTCTCAATCACACCCAGAGTCTGATTCTCGTTACCGACACCGAAGGCGTCATCAGCTACGCCAACCGCCGCTGGAGCGGCCTCGGCTTTCAGCAGAATCAGATCCTCACCCATCCTTTGCCCGATCTATGCGCCCCCCCACGCCGCGCCGCGCTGCGCGAAGCGCTGGCGGCGGTCGCGGGTGGCCAGCAGATCGATAACTTCGAGCTGCCTTTGGTACGTGGTGACGGCGTCAGCGGCCAGTTCTCGGTCAATCTCAGTCCCATCAGCGGCGAAGACGGCCGCGTCAGCAACATCGTTGTCGTCATGACCGACGTCACCGACTCCGCCATGCTGCGCTCCAAGCTCGTCCACGCCGAGAAAATGGCGGCCGTCGGGCAGCTCGTCTCCGGCGTGGCCCACGAGGTCAACAATCCCCTCACCGCCATCCTCGGATTCACCGATCTCCTGATGGAAAATCCCGAAATCCCTGAAAGCGCCCGCCGCGATCTCCGCGTCATTCTTCAGGAAGCCCAGCGCACCAAGCAGATTGTTCAGAATCTGCTCAGCTTTGCCCGCCAGATGCCGCCGCAACGCCAGCCCGTGCAGCTCAATAACATCCTCCAGCGCACACTCCACCTGCGCTCCTACGACTTCATCAGTCACGGCATTCAGGTCATCGAACGCCTCGACGAATCCTTGCCCGAAGTGGTCGGAGATTCCCATCAGCTGCAGCAGGTGTTTCTCAACATTTTGAACAACGCGTACGACGCCGTCCGCGAAAGCACCCGCCCCGCCCGCATTGAGATCATGAGCGCCAGGTCCAACGCCGTCGTCGAGATTTCTTTTCGCGATAGCGGCCTCGGCGTCGCCGATCCCGAGCGCATTTTCGATCCTTTCTTCACCACCAAAGATGTCGGTAAGGGTACTGGTTTGGGCCTCAGCATTTGCTATGGAATTGTCCGCGAACATGGCGGTGAAATTGTCTGTCACAACAACCTGGACTCTGACGGAGCGACTTTTATTGTCCGCCTCCCCGTTGCACCCGAGGCGGCATCCTTTGGAGCAGTTGCCGGAGTGCATCCAAAATGACCCAAACTGGAACTAAATTTGCCCCCACCCCCGTCCTTCTCATCGAAGACGAACCCGCCGTCATGGCTCTGGTATGTGCCGTTCTTGAGGGCCACGGCTATACCGTGATCTCCACCGAGTCCGGCGCGGACGCCCTCCGCCTGCTTGCGACCGGGACCTTTCACGGCGTAGTCTCCGACATGCGCACCCCGGGTGGCGTCGATGGCGCCCAGGTCCATGCCTGGATCGCCATTCATCGTCCCGAACTAGCCAAACGCCTGGTCTTCATCACCGGCGATATTGCCAACGAAGAAACCGCCGCCACGCTCCGTCGCACCGGCGCACCCTGCGTGGAAAAACCATTCCGCGTCCACGACTTCCTCACGGTCGTCGAGCAGACCATCGGCAGGGTTGGCCCATGACCAGAAAAGAAATCGACTTGTCAACTGATCGAAGTCGTGAAAGGCCGTTGACGTTCAATGACCCAATGACCCAATGACCCGATAGACTTATGACTCAAGACTTTCGCATCCGATTACTTATCGTCGACGACGAGCAAACCATCCGCCGCCTCTGCATGACCGTCGGCGAATCGCTCGGCTTTGCCTGCTTGGAGGCCGAAAGCGGCGACGCTGCCCTCACCCTCCTCGAAGAACAGCCCGTCCACATGGTCCTCACCGACATGGTCATGCCGCGCATGTCTGGCATCGAATTCCTCGAGCAGGTTAAGCGCTCCTTCCCCCGTACTGAAGTCGCCGTCATGACCGGCCACGGCTCGGTGGAAACCGCAGTCCAGGCCATGAAGCTCGGCGCCTACGATTACATTTCCAAGCCCTTCGCCCCGCTCGACGAACTGCGCCTTTTCCTGCGCCGCATGGCCGACAAAGTTCGCTTAGTCGAAGAAAATCTCTATCTCCGCGAACGTTCCGAAACCGAAACCTCCCTCCATGGCATCATCGGCAGCTCCACCGGCATTCAGAATGTTCTGCGGCTGATCTCGCGCCTCAAAGACACCCGCACCCCTGTCCTCATCTCCGGCGAAAGCGGCACCGGCAAAGAACTCGTTGCCCGCGCCCTGCACTTTCGCGGAACCCTCGCCAGTCGCCCCTTCGTCGCCGTCGATTGCGGATCGCTGGTCCCCACCCTCATCGAAAGCGAATTATTCGGCTACGAGAAAGGAGCCTTCACCGGCGCTCTCCGCTCCAAGCAGGGCCTGCTCCAATCGGCCGACACCGGAACCATTTTCCTCGACGAGATCGGCGAACTCCCATTAGAGATGCAAGCCAAGCTCTTGCGCTTCCTTCAGGAAAAAGAAGTCCGTCCCGTGGGCAGCAACGAAAAAGTGAAAGTGGATGTGCGCATCATGGCCGCCACCAACCGCGACCTCGATGCCGAATACCAGAAGGGAACCTTCCGCAAAGATCTTTATTTCCGTCTCAACGTCGTCACCATTTCCTTGCCCCCGTTGCGCGAGCGCCGTTCCGACATCCCCATCCTCGCCGCCTGGTTTCTCGATCGCCTCGCTCCCGGACGCGAAGTCCAAGTCTCCGGCTCCGCCATGAAAGCCATGCTCGCCTATACCTGGCCCGGCAACGTCCGCGAGCTGGAAAACTGTTTGGAGCGCGCCGTAGCCCTCGGCGATCAACGCATCATCGAGATCGGCGATCTTCCTCCCGCCATCGCCAATGCCGAAGCCCAAGCCGAATCGCAAGAGTTAAAAGACTTCTCC
>JAYUJG010000041.1:0-1974 GCA_043765355.1 Acidobacteriaceae bacterium
ACCATCAAGTTGAGTTCCGGACGCGCGGAAATTCCGTGGGGATCGAAGCCATCGGCTGGAGGATTGCCCGGATACTCTTTGCGCAAGTGCATGTCGCGATCGAATTCAGCGACGCGCCCGGGTGAATGACCAGCGGGGCCTCCCATCAGCGTGACCAGAAAGCCGCCTTCCGGCAGCGCATGGAACTCGTCGGTGATGGACGATAGCGGCGGATCAGCAGCAGACATGAACTTTGGAAGCCGAGGGTCGGAGACGTCAAAAAAGAACACCTCTTTCTGCCCTTTGAGCACACTGAGCAGTCCACCGCAGGCGACCACTTTCCCATCTTGTGACAAGCCGATGTGGTGAGGTTCGTTACCGCTGGCATCTGGGGCCGCGAAGGGCACCGACGTGATCACTTTTCCGTAGTCTCCCGACTGCTGGTCAAAGCTAATAACCGCCAGAAAGTCGGGGGCCGTGCGGGCCTGGTCCCCGGCGCAGATAAACAGGTATTTGGGTTCGTCATCGCCGGTCCTTGCGGCGAGGGCTGGCAGGCTGGAGGTCAACAAGAACGCGTGGAAAGCAAGCGCAAATAGACCTAACACACCGAATCTTTTCTTACAGAAATTTCGTGTTGTCATGGCAGTGTTACTCCCTTCTCCTAGTTGTGAAGTTTTCGAGAACGCGGTGGTTCCCCGTCTACGGGCTCACACAAAGCCCAGCCGGCAAAGGTTTGCCAATTGCCGGTTTGTGAAGGGTCTCCCCTTGCGCAACCGGCACTGGCACTGGCGTTACAAGTCGACAACCTGCCTCACGGCGTGATTCAAACACCACGCCGCCGTGGCTGGATCCTGCAAACGTCGTTCCACAAAGATTGCCAAAACTGCCAAAGTCTTCGTCGCCATCCGCAATCATCTGTGGGCCATCCTTCTTTCTCCCGGGGAGTCTGCCCCTCGAACGCGTCCCGGGTCACCCCAAGCGCTATAATCGTCTCCGACCGAGCTCGAAGTCCTTTCTGGAAACTGATCTTTTTCTTACCAATTTCTTAGTGGGGTACTGCGAAGTGGCGGATCGGCACAATTACGAATTTGGTCACTTCCGTCTCGATGCTAGCGGTCGTGTGCTGTTTCGCGGCGATCAAGCGATTCCCATTTCTCCCAAAGCTGCCGACGTGCTTCTCTTACTTGTTCAGAAGGCTGGCGACCTCGTCGAAAAAGAAGAGTTATTGAAGGGAGTCTGGCAGGACGCCTTTGTGGAAGATGGCAGCCTGACGCGCACCATTTCCATTCTTCGCAAAGCGCTCGGAGATGGCGAGAACGGGCAGGAATACATCGCGACCGTGTCCAAGCGCGGCTATCGGTTTGTGGCGCGAGTAACCGAGGCCCGAGTTGCGCCACTGCATTCATCGCGGGAGAAGCTGATGCTGGCAGTGCTGCCGTTCGAGAATCTGAGCGGCGACCCGACTCAGGAGTATTTCAACGACGGACTCACCGAGGAGATGATCACGCAACTGAGCCGGCTGAATCCCGAGCAAATGGGAGTGATCGCCCGGACGTCAGCGATGCGGTACAAGGGGACAAAGAAGAGCATTCGGGAGATTGGTGGTGAGTTGGGCGTTTCGTACATTTTGGAGGGGAGCGTGAGGCGGGACGCAGGACGCGTGCGGATCGCGGCACAGTTGATCCAAGTGAGCGACGAGACGCATTTGTGGGCCGAGAGCTATGAACGGAGCTTCGGCGATATCTTAAAGCTGCAGAGCGAGGTGGCACGAGCGATCGCTCGGGAAATCCGGGTGAAGCTAACACCGCAGGAAGAACGGCGGCTCGCTACGGCCCAGGAAGTTTCGGCCGAGGCGTACGAGGCGTATTTGAAAGGCCGTCACTTGTGGAACAAGCGAACCGAAGAGGGTATGCGGAAAAGCATCGCGCACTATGAAGAGGCCATCCGGCAGCATCCAGAATACGCCATGGCTTACGCCGGAGTTGCGGACTCCTA
>JAYUJG010000042.1:0-26174 GCA_043765355.1 Acidobacteriaceae bacterium
GGAGCGAATATTTTTATTTCGACGATCGATTTCCGACTGACTAGGCAAAATGTCCCTCAGCAACTACTTGCTCACTCCGCATAATTCGGCGGCGGTCAGCGCGTAAATTTTCGTAATCTCCACCAATGTCTCGATGCGAACTTTCTCGCCTTCTTTGTCGCGAGGCCCGCTGGACGGCCCATAATTCACCGTCTCCACTCCATACCGGCTCAGCACGCTCGCATCGGAGCACCAGGTAACGACCTCTCTCTCTGGCGTCTTACCCGTAATGCGTTCGTGATTGCGATCGATGGCGCGAACCATCTCGTGTTCTTCGCTGATCCGAGCGCCCGGCACCGAAACGTAAGTCTCAAATTCGAGTCCCCAGTCGGCGTGCTCCTTTTCCAGCTCGAAAAAGAGGCTCTGAATGTCGCGACGGGCCTCAGCCATTGGAATCGTAGGCGGCACGCGCACATCAAGGAACAAATCCGTCTTTTCTGGAGTACGGCTGGCGCGCCAAGCGTGTCCCCCGCGAATGCCGCCGAGATTCACGAGGGCTTTCTTCCCGCCATAGCTGGCCTTCTTCTCCCATCGCTCGATCCACTTCAAAATTGGCGGCATAAGTTCGACCATGCGGCGGATGGAATTCATTTCTTCGCGGCCTTCGCAAAAAGCGGTATGCACATAAATTCCCGTGCAAGAGATGCGCACCCACATCGATCCGAAATGTTCGAGAACGACGCGCATATCGGTAGGCTCGCCAAGGATGCACATGTCGGGCAGCACTCCGTGATTCACCAGGTAGTGCGTGCCGTATCCATAGCCACGATATTCTTTGCCCTTGAATTCGCCCCATTGCGTTTTTTCAATTTCGCCCGCGACAGCCGCGACGATCACGTCGCCCTTGAGTCGCACGCCCGCGCGCTGCAATGCTTTCACCGCATTCGTGTAGCAGACCAGCGCGCCCTTCATGTTGTAAATGCCGAGGCCGTAGATAAATCCATCTTTGACCACTGCGTGCGGCTTGTATCCGATGCCAGTGAGAAATTCTTCCTGCCCGGTGTTCGACGTATCCATGTGGCCGTTGAACATCAGATTCTTGCCGCCGCCCACGCCTTTCCAGCGCCCGACGACGTTGGCGCGCTCGTCTTCGACTTCCTGCCAGGTGACGTCGAGGCCGAGTTTCTGTAGCGCCGATTGCATGTACTGCGCCATCGCCAACTCCCCTCCAGTTGGGCTGGGGATGTTGATCACGTCCGTCGACATGGCGACAATCTCGTCTTCGCAAACCTCGGCGACGATGCGCTCGACGAGTTTGGGATCGAGTGGCGATTTCGAATTTTGCGATGCGTTAGACACGATTCAAATCTCAGTGACGCTTTGCCAGACGAAAATCGTCCGGATCGGTACACAACTTTTCGTTGCCGGCTTCGGTGATCAGAAAATTGTCTTCCAACCGCAACCCTCCGCCACCCGGCCAATAAACACCCGGCTCAATGGCCAGCACCATTCCATTTTTTATCGTGCCCGTCCCAGCCTGGTGCGCGTAAGGCCATTCGTGCGCCCGTGCTCCAACGCCGTGACAGACGGGATGCGACGGCTGTCCCGGATATCCCCCCTCGGCGATGCGCGCGCGAACCAGTTTGTCGAGTTCCGGAAAACTTGCGCCGTCGCGCGAAAAGGAAACAGCGTCGCCAAAAACTCTAAGCAGCAGGTCGAGCAGCTTGTGATATTCGGGCTTTAATTCGCCGGGACAGGCGTTCTTGGTGAGGTCGGTCCAATAGCCATCCACGCAGACCCAGATCTCGAACAGCGTCGGCTCGTCTTTCTGAATCGGACGATCGCCAGTGGCCGTGAACGTGGCGATTCCTTTGCCCGACCACACCAGCGTAAACGCGCGCGCCATCTCGACTTTGCCTTTGTAGCCGACTCCGACGCCGTGTACGAAGCCTTCATACATCGCGCCGACTTCGCTTTCCTTCATCCCCGGACGTATGTGCTCGCGTGTGTAATCCATCGCCAGAGCCGCAAGTTCGTTGGCAAGGCGCATACGCTCGACCTCCTGATCGGTCTTGATGGAACGCGCCTCGTTAAGCAGCGGCGTAGCATCCACCACCTCGCCGCAAAACTTTTTGAACGCTTCAAAATACGACATCATGAAGGTAGTCGGCTCGCCCACCATGCGATCAGCCGACTGCGTGCCCATGTTGAGTTCAACCGCAACTTTATCGGTCAGGCCACGTTGCTTCAGCACCTCGTACGCACGATCCCACGCGCGAAACTGCGGCGGACGCGGATCACGCTCGTCATAGCCTTTGAAATAAAGAATGTCCTTTGTCCACGAATTACGCTCCGCATCGGCCTGCTGCGGCTCCAAAGCAATCAAAGTAGGCTCGCCCTCGCGCGGAAAAATTACCGCGTCATATCCCTTCATGCACCAGTAGTTGCTGAGATAGACGACGTTGTCGGGCGCGCGACACACTAACGCCGAGAGGTCGTGACTTTTCATCAGATCTCGCACACGATCGAGTTTCGTTTTGTCCGTGGGCCACGTCATAAAATCTCAGTGCACAGTTACAGGTTTGTTTTCTTCCTGAAAATTCCAGGACGCTTCTCTGCCCTTGATCAGCCGATATACGGCGGCGTGCAACGGCGCAGGAACACCAACACGCTCCGCCTCGCGCGCAATCGCGCCAGACAGAAAATCAATTTCGGTCGTCGACTTGTGCCGGACATCGTGCAACATAGACGGTGGATGATTGGTCATGGCGCCGATGCGGTTCATCTCCCACGGGTCTTCGTGCAGCAGAACTCCACCAGCCTCGGCCACTCGCTTGCCCTCGTCAATCAAGGCGTGGAGCAGATGACCGAGGTCGCCAAATTTGCCTTCGTCTGAAAAATGTGGAGAGTGCGGCAGTCCGGTCAGCGCCGCAACACTATTCACCGACGAATTGAAAATCAACTTTGACCACTGTGCGGGACGCGCGTCTTCGAGCGCCTCGGCCTTCAGCCCCGCCGCAACGATCAGATCGGCGGCTTCTTTGACCATGGCGAATGGCGTTTTCGTGGGCTCAAACGGGCCCATCCACGTTGGAGTATCGAGCTCATACTGCACATGCGAGTCGCTATGTCGCGTACCGCTCATAAACGTCGTACCCCGAATCACGAAACCGCGCGTGAGGCCAGCGATAATTTCTTCGCTGCCCACTCCGTTTTGCGCGGAGAGCACGGCTCCTTTATCAAAGCACTCGCCCACCAACCGAAATGATTCCTTGACCTGCGTGGCTTTCGTCGCGACGATCCCGAAATCGCACTCCGGCACGTCTTTTGCTTTGGTAGTGGCTCTTATCGGGACGGCAAAATTGTGAGACCCGGTCACACGCAGGCCCTTTTTGTTCAACTCCGCAGCGTGATCTTCACGCCGGACAAACGCCCACACTTCGGCCACGCGCGCCAGATGCGCGGCATAAAGACTGCCGATCGCCCCGCATCCAATAATGCAAACTTTCTTCATTCCCAACTAAACTCTCTTCTCTAATTTCACTGATTGAGAAAGCTGCCCGCCTTCGCGATGCTTGAGGGCGCGGAAAATGCTGTCGCCATTGTTGAACGAGTCGTCAATAAAAATGCCTTGCGCAAACAGCGCATCCTGCAGCGCCGCCGAAATCGTATGGATCGGCGCAGCGCCTCCCTCACCCATCCCCTTCGCGCCGCTGTAGCTGTGCGGAGAAGGCGTGGACGTATGTCCGTACTTGATCTTCGGAATATTCATCGAAGTGATCGGCGTGTAGTCGCTAAACGTGCTCGTCATCATGTTACCGACCGCGTCATAGACGCAGGTTTCCATCAGCGCCGCCCCAATTCCGTGCGCCGTCGCTCCGTAGACCTGACCTTCCACAATCGACGGATTGATGACCGTGCCGCAATCATCGACGGCTGCGTAGTCGAGAATCCTGGGAACGAAGGTTTCGCGATCCACTTCCACCACCGCGATATGCAGTTGCGAAGCATAGGTCAGAGTGAGGCTTCCATACTTCGCTTTCGTGTCGGGAACTTTGAACGGCGCGCGCCACACGTAGCGACAGTTGAGCGTCACATCGTAAAGTTCGGGCGTGAGCACCGCGCTGTTGACGTTCACAATATTGGCGAGACCCCAGTAGTTGATGGACTTCCCCGTGCTCTTCGCCTTGATCTCCGGTCCTTGTTGGCCGACTCCAAATTCGAGATCGTCTTCTTTCGTCTCGAGCGAAAAGGCTGCCAGGCGCTTCATTTCAGCCTTCAATTTCTGCGCCGCGCCGTGAACCGCCGACAAACCAGACACCGCAAATTGGCTGGCGTACGTGCCCGACATTCCCGTGTGCACATTGCGCTCGGTATCAAATCCGGTGCGCACGGTAATCAGGTCGGGATGAATGTTGAGCACGTCGGCGACAACTTGTGCCGCAGTAGTTTCGTGTCCCTGACCCTGCGGACACGAACCGACGGCGACAACCACTTCGCCGTAAATATCGAGCTTGCAGTTTGCGCCTTGTGAGTTACCCGAAAAAGGCGCATACGGATTGATGATTTGCGACTGGCCAAAATTGTTCGTTCCGGAATCGAGCGTCGTACCGATCCCGATCCCGATCATGCGCCCTTCTTTGCGCGCCTCGGCTTGTTTTTTCTTCCAGCCATCCCACCCGATCAGGTCTTTCGCAACTGCGAGCATCTTCGGATAGTTGCCCGAGTCATACACGCATCCGTTCGGCGTCGTGTAGGGAAATTCTTCCGGACGAATGTAGTTGCGCAAACGCATCTCGTCCGGTGCGATGCCAATTTCGTGGGCACAAATGTCGACCACGCGCTCCAAAAACCAGAGGTGCTGCATGCGCGAGTATCCGCGATTGGGGCCGACCGGACACTTGTTGGTGACCGCCTGCCAGAAATCGATGCGCGCATTCCTAAACCGATAGACTCCGCAGAAAACCTGCGACCAGATCACGCAACCGAGTGGCTCGTAGCGCGGATAAGCTCCGCAGTCGTCAATGTGGCGCGAGTCAATGGCCGTGATGACGCCGTTTTTGTCGAGAGCGACGCGTGTGTTGCGAAATGTGCGCTCATTGCCGTGAGCGCTTGAAACCATGTGCTCCGAGCGGGTTTCGACCCATTTGACGGGCCTGCCGCCAGCTTTCTTCGAGGCCAGCGCGCAGACCGCCATCTGCGGATAACTCGTGATCTTGATGCCGAAGCTGCCTCCAATATCGAACGTCTGAACGCGAATCTTATCGATAGAAATGCCTAAGTGCGCGGCCAAAAACTGGATCGCAAACGATGGAAACGAATTATTGCACCAGTAATAAATGCGCTCGTCTTTCGGATTCCATTCTCCAATGACCACATTATTTTCCAGCGGCGTCGACGAAAAACGATGGAAGTGCAGCCGATCGATGTCCACGACGTACGCTGCGTCCTTAAACGCACGCTCGACGTCGCCATATTCCCAGACACCATTCCACACTCGATTCGTGCCCGCTTCCTCATGAAGAACGCTCTTATCGGTAAGCGCCTGCTCGGCCTCAACGACGGGGGCCAGCGGCTCGTACTCGACTTTGACGAGTTCCGCCGCATCGTCGGCAAGGCTCGGGGATTCGGCCACCACCGCGGCAACCGGCTCTCCCTGATACAGCACTTTGCCGACAGCCATGGGAAAATCTCGAATTTTCTGCGCGTGGTCTGGGCCGATTTCGATGAACGGCTGCGTCTGGCCGGCAATTTCCTTCCCCGTGATCGCGCACACCACGCCGGGAAGCGCCTCCGCCGCGGATGTATCGACGCTAACGATGCGTGCGTGCGCATACGGGGAACGCACAAACCGCAGATACAGCATCTCGCGCAGCTTGATGTCGTCGGCGAACTTGCCACGCCCGCGCAGCAGGCGGTCTTCTTCCTTGCGCGGAAGCGACGCACCCACCCACGGACCGCTGCCGTTCTTTTTCTCAGCCCCGTCTTTTTCCGACATGTCTTTTTCCGACACGATGCTTTACCGCCTCCGCGAACATTTCGCGGACAGGAGTGTCCGCGCCACACGAGCTATGCCAGCGCCGCCTGCAATCCGTCAATCAATTTCTGAATTTGTTTCTTGCCCAGTGGTTCGAGCAAGCCTCCTGCAACCGACGCCAGACGTCCAAAAATTTGCGCTTCGCCCAGCCAGTTCACTTTTGTACCGCCGGACGTAGTAGCCAGATCAAACCCAGCCACAATCGTGGCGTTTCCACCGGGAATGGCTCCCTCTCCTTTATATTGCGCGCGCCGCGGCTTGTCCGCCTCCACTAACTCCATCTTCACGTCCGCGCTGCCTTTAATGTAAGAAATCCCGACGTTTACGTTGACCGTAAAATGCGTGGCATCCTGGACGGACAACCCGCGGAAATCCGGGAGCAGCGCCGCAAATCGATTCGGATCTGTGAGGAAGTCGTAAACCTCTTCGGGCGTTTTCTTGACTTCGAATTCTCCGGAAAACTTAATCGCCACGTCAGGCCCCTTTCATATTGCGGCCCGCGAGCTCGATGGCCTTGAAAATATTCACATACCCGGTGCAGCGGCAGGTATTGCCGGCGATCGCCTTACGAATTTCTTTTTCGGAGGGCTCGGAATTCTCCGACAGCAATTGATGCGTCGAGATCATCAAACCGGGCGTGCAGTAGCCGCATTGCAGTCCGTAGGAATCGCCGAACGCTTTTTGAATCGGATGCAGCTTGCCATCTTTCTCCAGCCCCTCGACGGTCGTGATCTGCGATCCGTCCGCTTGCACCGCAAACATCGTGCACGACTTTACGGCGAGATCGTTCATCAGCACGGTGCAAGCGCCGCAATACGTCGTGTCGCAACCAACGTGCGTTCCCGTAAGATCGCAAGTCTCGCGCAAGAATTCGACCAGCAACATGCGCGGCTCGACCGTCCGCGCGTAAGCCTTTCCATTCACGCTGACGTTGATGGCAACGTTGACCGCGATTTTTCCAGCCGCTGCGCTTTCAGGCATAAAGATGCGCCCCTTCCACTTCTTCCCCGCGCGCGCGCCGAACGGCAATCTGAATGGCGTGCTTGACCAGGGCAACCACGAGCTGACGCTTATAGTCCGCGGATCCTCGCATATCGGGTTGAGGATCGGCAGCCACACGCGCCGCCTCCGCGGCTGCGCTGATCGCCTTGTCATCCAGATTCTTGCCGCGCAACGAAGCCTCCGCCTCTGTCGCGCGAATCGCCGTCAGGCCCACGCAGCCCAGAGAAATGGCGGCCTCCCGGCAAACGTCGCCCGACATCGTGAGTTGGACGGCCACACTCGCGCTCGGATACACCGGCGCCGTTCGCTTGAATGCAACATACGCGCCGCCGCTACCCTTGGGCGGAATTTTTACTTCAACCTCCGTCACCAGTTCGTCGTGGCCGAGCGCAGTTGTGTAAGCGTCTTTGACAAAGTCTTTGAGATGCACGGCCCGCGCGCCGTTCGGCCCCAGGCAGTGCACCATGGTATCGAGCGTGATCAGCGCGTTCGCCCAATCGCCGCTCGGATCCGCTTCGGCGAGCGAGCCGCCGATCGTTCCACGGTTTCGCACCTGCACGTCGGCAATCCCAGCGGCGCAGTCGTGCAAGACCGGAATCTTCTTCGTCAGCACCGAATGCTCAATCTCGGCGTGGCGCGTCATCGCCCCGAAACGCAGCGCGCCAGCCTCTTCACGAATGAAAGAAGTGCCTGGGATGAAATTCAAATCCACCAGGTGTCCGGGATTCGCGAAGCGCAGCTTGAGCAATGGAATCAGGCTCTGCCCACCAGCCAGAAATTTTCCATCTTCGCCGATTTGGCCGAGCATGGAGACCGCCTCTTTCAACGACCCAGCCCGGTGATAGTGAAACGATCGCGGATACATATCTTCGTGTTTTCCTTACCTAAGCGGCCGCACCGGGCCGTACGAATCCCCATGTCGTAGCTGCCAACCCGACGATCACCAGCCCCGAGCCAACCACCGCCAGAGCGCGTAAGACCACCGCGCCATGATGATGAGTCTGCAGGATGATCGAGAGCGGAAATAAAGCGCTGCCGGCCAGCAATGAAAAAGCGACGATCCGCCGAATTCCCTCGCGGAAGTTCACCCGGTCGAAAATCACGCCCAGCACCATCAGGAGCATCGCAAGCCCAATCCAGTGCGAGTGAGCGTCCACCTGACGAACATAGTCGTACTTGGTTTCACCATATTGCTGCAGCGCGGCCTGTGATTGCGCCGGGTTGCGGTTGGCCGCCGAGCTAAACGACTGAGCCAGCGATCCACCCATGCGTTCGAGCGTTGGATGCTCCGTAAAGAGCGCGTATTCCAGCCCATACAACATCCCGAAGGCGGCAACCGCCATTCCGCCGAAAATTAGTAGCCTGCGCGATCCGGTCACCGCCCGCCCTCCGTGGCATTTCCCGCGACGTCAAGGCCACCCGAATAGCGCACAATGCCAACCAGCATTCCAATCAGCGCAATCAAAATCATCAGCCCGCCGATATCAGCGATGCCACCGGCCAGCAATCCAAGCTTCAACTCCAGCAGCACGAACACCGGCAGAATCACCGAGCCCCCGAGTAGCACCTTGACCCACCGCCGTTTCCACTTCTCCGCGAGAAACACGAAGGGTTGCACAAACGACAGCAGCATCGCCAGCAATCCAAACTCGATGATGTGCGAGTGCGCCGCGATATTCACCGCCCGCGCGCCCGCCAAACCGCCGAAGGCATTCACTTCCGCCGTGACAGCCGCCAGATTCCCCGCTGTAGCGGCATCCATCACACGCTGCAGGATCGCCGTCTCCATCCGTTCATGTTCGTAAAGCAACGTGCCAGCGTAGTACGCGCCGTGCAGGAAGCCGAGCAAAATCAGAATCGTGCCCCCCGTTAAAAGCGCGCGCCGCGGCATCGTGTCGTCCGCGCACAGTTCCGGTTCGCTCAGTTCGCGCGTACGGAGATACCTCAAGAACCCAAATGACTCTGCCACAAGAACAACGATCAGCAAGGCGCCGGCTGAATCCGCCAGCACACTCGCCCAGCCGATCGCGGCAAACGGACTGCCAGTGAGACCGACATAGTGAATCAGAAAAATGCCAGTCGGCAACAGAACCCCGCCAGCGATGAAGAGAACCGCCAGTATCTTTTTCACCGACCGCGAGAAAGCTATATAAGGTTGCACCAACGCCAGCAACAATGCCAGAAATCCAGCGCCGATGACGTGGACGTGGGCATCCACCTTGGTCCCGCGATCCTCAAGCGTGTTTCCCAGTTGCCCAAACGCTTCATTCACGCCAGCCGCATTCCCGGCGGCAACTGCGCGCGATGCCGCGATCAGCAATTCGCCTTGCCGGCCCGCGTTCTGATGAAGAATGAAAATCGCAAAAATATCGCCGAAAAGCAGACCTGCGGCAATCAGTGCAATGCCGCCGAAAATGTAGAGTCGGCGCGCGCTCATCGCTGCGAAACCATCCGCGACCGGCGGGGCGGAATCACGCGCACCCGTCGGCTGTGCGGAATTCAATGTTTCGGGCACTGATCTCGAAATCGATGGCATCCGTTTTCCTGCTGGCTTATTCTTCGACTGGTTCAATGTCGCGGTACTGGCTGCGGAAATACAAGAGCGGCTCTCCCTCGCGGACTACAACCTCCTCCACTTCCGCGATGAAGATGGTGTGGTCGCCTGCGGGCTGCGCCGAGTGTAACCGGCACTCGAGATACGCCAGCGCTCCTTGCAGCACCGGCGTGCCCTGCGCGGTACGATCAAAGCGGGCACCCGAGGCTTCCGCATGCTGATGCGTCTCCGCCGCTCGCGCGTAGTATTCCGAGATTGCCTGCTGATCTCCGCGCAGCACGTTCACTCCAAATCTTTTCCTGGAGTGCAGCTGAGAGTGCGTCCGCGCCCGGTGATCCACACAAACCAGAACCAGCACCGGATCGAGCGAAACGGCGGTAAACGCATTCGCCGTCATGCCATGGACCTCACCGTCCTGATCGACAGTGATGACCGTAACCCCGGTGGCAAAGCAGCCCATGGCTTGCCGGAAATCACTCGCCGCAACGCTCATCCGATAACGCTACCACGTCAGCCGCAGCGCAAGCTGAACCTGACGCGGGTTGAATACCGCGCTGGGCGTCCCGTACGCCTGGTTCGGTGAGCCTTCCCGATACAATGTGGGTGCCCCTGAGCATCCCGGCGCTCCCGGATCGGGCCCACAGAAATCCGCCGCTCCATAACTCGTATTGGAGTAGCGAATATTCACCCGATTCAGCAGGTTGAAAGCTTCCACCAGCAATTGAAGATGTATCTTTTCATATAGCGGGAACGTGCGCTCCATGCGAACGTCGACCGTTTTCAGTGAATCTCCCTTAAACGTGTTGCGCGGCTCGTTGCCCACACGGTCATTGTTCCCGAACACGTCCCCGTTGGAATCGAACCCGGCGTACTTGGTGAAGTGTTGCGGAGACTGCAAGGTAACAATCGTGCTGAAATTGAAGTCGCGAGCAACTACATTCCAGTTCTTGGGGCTGGAGAAGATGGCATTGCCCACAAAACGGTGCCGCGCGTCGTCCGCCGAACTGGCGCGCTCAGCGCGGAAGTGGCCATTGTTGCTGTCCTGCGGAATCAGCACGAAGCTCGGATTAGGCCCGTCGTCAATCGAATGCGACCAGGTGTAGCTGATGGCAAACGAAAAATTGTTGGTCATCCGCTTGTTCATGTTGACCAGCAAACCGTCATACACCGAATCCCATCCCGATCGCGCTTCAAAGAACACGCTGTATTTCGGATTTCGGAACCCCGGAATCGCGTTGATGTGCGGTACATTCGGAATCACGAACTGCGCCGGGTACGGCGTGCAATTGGTCGGCGGAACTCCGGATGATGCGAAGTCGAAGTACACGCTCTTGCAGCTCGATTGCCCCTTCGAGTTGAACACTTGTACGGTTCCGCTGGGATCGGGCTGATTCACGTTATAAAAACTGCCGAGGTGCACTCCGCGCAAGTGGATTCCCGTGATGCTCAGCAGCGAGTCTTTGAAAGGCTGGAATTCAAGCGACGCGCTCGTCTGAATGCCGTACGGGTTCTGGCTATTCTGGTCGAACCGCACAATCGTCGCATCCTGCAGGAAGCCGCAGGTAGCCAACGTCCCGTCCGGGCAGAATGGCGCCGGCGTTCCGTTCGGGTAGGTGGCATTGTTGAGCAATGCGCTCAGACCCAGGTTGGTAATAAACGGCGAACTGGCGAAACTGAAAAGCCCGGTGTTCGCGTTCAGGCCATTTTCAAACGTCCGATTCGGATACGCCGACTGTCCGCCGCACGAAGGCGCCTGACACATCAACAGGGGCGATGGAATGATCCCGTGGAACAAGCCGACCCCGGCGCGTAACACAACATTGCGCGAGGTTCCCAGACTGTATGCCAAACCCAGCCGCGGATCCACGTTCTTCCACTGCGTATTCAGCACTCGCGCCGGCCATTTTTCAAATTCCCACCGCGCTCCGAAATTCACCGTCAGATTCTGTGACGCCCGCCACTTGTCCTGCAAGTAGAAGCCCGTGTATGTGTGGTCGAGCGTCGCCGAAGCCTGATTGCGAATCGCCTGCGAGATGGCACCGCCTTGATATACCGCGGTCCCTCCTGCCAAAGCCCCTTCGTTGAACAGCGGAGTGGTGGTTGTGCTGAAGCGTTCAAAGAAAATCACGAATGGATCGGGGCAGGCGGTTCCAACCGGGCATCCCGCCGCTCCGTCCGTGCCCAGATACGCCGGAAGGTTCGAGAAGTCCGCCTCGAACGGATAAAACAGAGGAAAAGATTCGTAGGTGCCAACCCGATCAAAGTTGCCGCCGAAGCTGATCGTGTGATTCGACAGGTTGTGCGTCACGTTGTCGACCAGTTCAAAGCGCGACTCGTGATAGATGTCCGGGTTCCCGCGATTCACTCCCGTCGCAAACGTGTTGGCAACTTCCAGATGGGGCTGCGTGGAAACCACCGGGAAATCAAAATTGCGGTGGGCATACTGCATGCGAAGTTCGTTGACCCAGGATGCCGAAATAACCGTGGTTAATCCGCCGGCGAGCGACTGGTCGCGAATGTTGTTGTTCTTGAATGCGGACGGCAGATCGAAGCCGTTGTTCAGCGGCGACTGGTTGGTCAGGCGATCGTCATTAATGAAGTAGCGGACGTACAGATTGTGGTGGCCGAAGATCTGATCCAGCCGGATCAGTCCGTTGTCGGTGTTGGCGTTGCGTAACACAAAAAGGTTTTCCGCGGGCAGCCCGAATACGTTGACCTTGACGTTATTGATCGCCGCGATATTCGTCAGCACGGTCGAGTTATAGGTTGGCGATTCAGTGCGCCTCTGCCCCTCGTAGTTGGCGAAAATAAATGTCCTGTCTTTCTTGATCGGTCCGCCAATCGCCCCGCCAAACTGATTCTGCCGCAGCACGTTGAAGTGCGGCGCCGAAAGAATGCTCACCGCGTCAAGTTTGCTGTTGCGCAGGTAGTCGTAGAGCGACCCGTGCATGTTGTTGGTGCCGCCTTTGGTGATGATGTTGACGATGCCCGCTGTCGCGCGGCCGAATTCCGTGGTGTAGTCGGTATTGATGACGCGAAACTCCTGCACCGACTCCTGCGGCGGCGTCCCGCGCTGAATGCCCGATGCCGTCGAAATATCGTCCGCCCCATCCACCGCGATGAAATTGTAGTGAATGTTCTGCCCGGCAAAAGACAACTTGGTTACCGGCTCGACGATCACGTCCGTGCTCCCAGAAGTCGTGTTTCCGATCGTGATCCCGGGCGCCAGCAACGCAAAATCGATAAACTCCCGCCCGTTGACGGGCAAGCTTTCGATCTTTTGCTGATCGATCACCGAACTCACCATGGTTCGAGTCGGCTCGGCAAGCTCGCCAACATCCTGCACTTCGACCTGCATGAGTTGCTGGCCCGGGGACAGCGCGAAATCCAAATCCCCAGATGCCCCGACGTCCAGATGAATCTTCTTGGCGGATTTTTGGAATCCCTGCTTTTCGGCTTCAACCGTGTAATCGCCCGCAGGAAGTCCGTCGATTTTGTATTCACCCACAGCGCTGGCATTCGCGGTGCGCTTCAAACCGGTGGCCGTATTCAGCGCAGTGACTGTCGAGTCAGTGATGACAGCGCCCGTAGTATCGGCCACCCGGCCCTGCAGAGTCCCTGTAACCGTCTGAGCTCCCAGCCAGCCGGAGGCAGCCAGGAACATCAAAAGACAAAAGGCCGCTCCCGCGCGGCAATCGAACCAAAACGCAAACGAAGAGCACTGCGTGAAGCCGTTGGTTCCGGATTTGGATCCCACATCGCGTTGAAGGGCCATTGGTTTCTCCTCATGAATCTGGCGTGGTTACGCCGTTAACTACTGGGCCGTTACTGCGCCACCCGCACTACTCTTGCGGCCTGCGCATGCATAATCTCAGTCAGTCTGAACTCCGAATCATCTAAATGCTGCTCCAACAAAGCAGCGCATTGCTTCAACTTCCCCGCACTTAGCAATTGGCACATCTTGCGGTGGACGGGAATCAACGCGCCGGGATTGTCATGGCTGCGGTCCACCAGCACCATCCCCACCCGCAGCTCACCGAGCATGTTCTTATAAAACGATTCCAGCCGCTTATTGCCGTGGAAGCGGATCAGCAGGCTGTGGAAGTGGAGATCGTGGCTCACGGCGCGAGACCAACTCCGGTCCCGCACGGCCAGTTCGTAGTGCTCGACCGCGTTGCGAATTTCTTCCAACAACCCTGGATCGGGGCGGCGCGCCGACAGTACCGCGGGTATTTCCAGCATCCGGCGCAGCTGGTAAATTTCCTGCACGTCGCGCAATGAGAGTTGCGAAACCGCGGCACCGCGATGAAGGCTGCGCCGCAACAGACCCTCGATCGACAGGATTCGAATCGCCTCGCGCATCGTATTGCGCGAGACCCCGAGAGACGAAGCGAGTGGCAATTCCTGCAGCTGGGTCCCGGGGCGAAACTCACCCTCAAGAATGCGTTGGCGCAGAAGAGACGCCACTTGGTCCGCCACACTCACGCGGTTGATCTGCGTCCGATCGGTGTGCATGGTCGTCAATCGTACCCTGCCTCGACCGTGCCATCTTAGCCGAACTGTTCACATTGTCAAGTGTTGAAATGTTCAACACTTTAGAGTTATGTTGTCTACGCCGGGTTTGCCGATCCCGCTGCCGATCTCCCGTTTATGAGTACACAACCCGAAAATCCCCGCCCGACGCTTGATACGCGGAATCCCAGCTTCCGCTATGATCTCTGCCTGGGTTCGCCCAGTGGGTTCGTTGCCTGCGCGGCGCGGATTTTTCTGGCCACGCCGATGTTGCACCCGTCAAACTAGAAACCTATGGCTACATTCTCCCCAGATGCCCTGACCGCGGCCGCCGTTGAGTTGGCGAATACTGGAGCGAAACCGATCTCTCGCGAATTGGCCTGCCGCTTGCTCCATGCAGACGAAAGCATGCTTCCTTCCCTGCTCGACGCGGCTCAGCGTGCCCGCGCAAAATTCAAGCCCCGTGTCATCACCTATTCCCGCAAGGTGTTTCTTCCCCTGACCAATCTCTGCCGCGACTATTGCGGCTACTGCACCTTTCGGCGCGATCCCTCCGACCCCGGCGCTCACACCATGTCTCCCGACCAAGTGATGGAAGTCGTGCGCGCGGGCGAACTCCTCGGATGCACCGAGGCCTTATTCAGCCTGGGAGACAAACCCGAACAGCTTTTCCCGGAAATGCGCGAAACGCTACAGCACTTCGGATACAAATCCACACTGCATTATCTCGAAGCGATGTGCGAGAAGGTACTGCGCGAATCGAGCCTGCTTCCACATCCCAATCCGGGATTGATGAGCGCCGAATGGCTGCACCGCCTATCCCGCGTGGCTCCCAGCATGGGCCTCATGCTTGAAACCACAAGCACGCGGTTGCTGGCCAAAAATGCCGCGCACCACGACGCTCCCGACAAAGACCCGGCCAGGAGGCTCCGCGTAATCGAGGACGCCGGGAGGCAGAAGATTCCATTCACGACAGGTATCCTGATCGGCATTGGCGAGACTCTCGAAGATCGCGCCGATTCCCTCGTTGCCATTCGCGACTTGCAAGAACGATACGGCCACGTGCAAGAAGTGATTATTCAAAATTTCCGCGCCAAGCACGGCACCCCAATGGCGCACTGGCCCGAGCCCGACCGCGCGGATTTGCTTCGCACCACAGCCGTGGCGCGCCTGATGATGCCCGAGATGAACATTCAAGCGCCACCCAATCTTTCCGATCCACACTACGCCGATCTGCTCGATGGCGGCATTAACGACTGGGGCGGAGTTTCGCCACTCACCCCGGATTTCATCAATCCAGAGAAGCCGTGGCCGCATCTGGATCAACTACAGCAGCGCACCGAGGCGAAAGGATTCGAGCTGCGCCAGAGATTACCCGTATATCCTGAATTCGCGGAACAAGCGGCAGCCCACGGCGCGCTGCTGGCCCAGCGCCTGCATGCGACCGCCGACGCCAATGGTTTCCCACGGAGGGCGGCATGATCACAGTCCTGACGGGCGGCACCGGCGGCGCCAAATTCATCGATGGACTGCGCCAGATCGTTCCTCTTGAAGATCTGACCATCATCGTGAATACGGGCGACGACCTGCTGTGGTGGGGCTTGTACATTTCGCCCGACGTGGACTCCATCGTCTACATGCTCGCCGGAAAACTAAGCCAGGAGCGCGGCTGGGGCGTCAAGGGCGACACGTTTTTCTGCCTCCATGCCATGGGCCAGCTCGGGCAGCCAACCTGGTTCAACGCTGGCGATCGCGATCTAGCCACCCATATCTTCCGCTCGAAGTTGCTCGCCGATGGCAAGACGCTCAGCGAAACCACGTCTGCGATCTCCGCCGCGCTCGGCGTCAAGACGCGCGTCCTCCCCATGAGCAATTCGCGCGTGGAGACACGGGTTCTAACTCCCTCTGGAGACCTGAGCTTCGAAGAATACTTCGTCCAGCGCTGGTATCAGGACCCCGTAGAATCGGTTCGCTTCGCCGGCGCCTCCGATGCCGAGCCCGCACCCGGCGTCATCGAGGCAATCCGCTCGGCCGACCTCGTGTTGCTCGCCCCAAGCAATCCCATCACCAGCATCGCCCCGATTCTGGCAGTTCCCGGAATTCGCGAAGCTCTGCGTGAAAGCCGCGCTCGCATCGTGGCCGTCAGCCCGATCGTCGGAGGAAAAGCGGTCAACGGTCCTGCCGGCGTGCTCATGGCGGCGCAAGGCTTTGCCGTTTCGATTGCCGGCGTTGCCGATTGCTATCACGACTTCCTCGATCTGCTGGTAGTCGATTTACAGGACGCGCCCGCCGTGGAAGAGCTGCGCAAGACCGGCATGCGCGTCCATTGCACCTCAACCATCATGCGCAGACCTGCGGACAGAATCGCGCTGGCCAAGAGCGTTCTCGATGCGGCGATGCAAAATCCTTCCACCAAAATCGCAGCGGAGCGCGCATGATTCTGGTCCCAGTCAAGAATCTGGCCGACGCCAAGCAGCGGCTCTCATCCATCCTGAGCCCCGAGGAACGCTTCGCCCTCGCGCAAGCCATGTGCGAAGACGTCTTGCAAGCGCTGGCAAGCTGGCCAAACCGTCCGCCAGTCGCGGTCGTGACCAGCGACGCATTTGCCCGCGACCTGGCGAAGCGTTTTAATTTCGATGTCATCGGCGACGACAATTCCGGCGAAACAAATGCCATCGAAATGGCGACGGCAGTTTGCAAAGCTCGTGGAGCGCGGAGCACGCTGGTGATTCCGGCGGACATCCCTCTGATTGAGAATTCGGAATTGCGGCAGATCGTCGATTGTGCCGCTCAAGCTACGAATGGAAATGCAACCAGAGGAGGAACGGTGCTCGTGCCAGACGCCGCCGGCCGCGGCACCAACGCAGCTTGGCGATCTCCCGCCGATCTGTTCCCACTGCGCTTCGGCAACGACAGTTTCCTGCCGCATCTAGCGGCGGCGAAGGCAACGGGCCTGCCTTTCGCCGTTCTCGAATTGCCAGGCATCGCGCGCGACATAGATCGCCCCGAGGATCTTCAAGAGTTGGCGGAGGCCAGCGGAGATCGACGCTCGCAAAGGCTGGTGCGAAGCTGGAACCTCGGGTACCAGGGCCACGTTGAACAATCGGCCAAACGCGCCTGATTTTGGGTGACAAAGCACGCCTGATTTTGGGTGGCGCAGCGCTTCAGCGCTGCGGTAACCGCACGGTTTTTGAATCCGGCTTTAGCCGCCGAGGTAGCCGCAGCATGAAGGCGAACACTGACGGGCGGGCGCATCGGATAGTTCGCATTCTTCCGATCTCGATCGCCGGAGAAATTCGCGTCGGAGACTCCCTGAGCGCCAAACTATTGGCCGCAGCGAAAAGCGCGCGAGTGAAATTTCAGGAAGGCGACATCCTGGTCATAAAGCACAAAGTCGTTTCAAAGTCGGAAGGCGCAATGGTCGCACTCAATGTAATCCGACCCTCGAAGGCCTCAAAGCTTTGGGCAAGCCGCCACGGCCTGGATGCGAGAGTCTGTGAATTGGCAATGCGCGAGAGCCGCCGAATCGTGCGCCGAAAGCGCGGCGTGATGATCACCGAAACCAAACACGGATTCATTTGCGCCAACAGTGGCGTCGATGTATCGAATGTCGATGGAGGAAGCCACGCGGTTCTGCTGCCCCGAGACCCGGATCGCTCCGCGGCAACATTGCGCCGCCAGATTATGAAGCATCTCAAGATAGACATCGCGGTCATCGTCAGCGACAGTTTCGGGCGTCCGTGGCGCGAAGGTTTGACGGAAGTCGCGATTGGCGTTGCCGGAATGCGGCCGCTGGTCGACTATCGCGGACGCCGCGATCCCCACGGCTACTCGCTCCACGCCACGGTAGACGCGGTGGCGGACGAACTGGCGTGCGCGGCAGGACTGGTCTGCGGCAAACTGGAGAACACGCCCGCCTGCGTCATCCGCGGCTATTCATACCGCCGAGGGAACGGGTCAGCACAGGAATTAATTCGTCCCGCAAAGCACGACCTTTTTCGATAAGAGTTAGATTAGGAGCAAGCAATGGCTGTCAACGAATCAGAACTCGAGCATTTCCCAGAACTAATCTGGGAACAGATCGCGCCGCGAGCAACCGCGCCCATTCGCGCGGCCTTGGAGCGCGTTCTCGAAACACAGGACGGCGCCTGCCTGAGCGACCCTGAGCGCTACGCTCTCGCCAACAGCGACGGCGCGGATTTGCTCGCGTTGCTAGTCGCCGCCGACACCCTTCGCCGCGACCTCGTCGGCAACATCGTCAGCTACGTGGTCAACCGCAATATCAATTTCACCAACATCTGCTTCGTGGGATGCAAATTCTGCGCCTTCAGCCGCGGGCCGCGCGAAGCCGATTCCTATTTTCATTCGCTCGAAGACATGGCCCGAAAAGCGAACGAAGCCTGGGACCTCGGAGCCACCGAAGTCTGCATCCAGGGCGGATTGCCGCATGGCCTGCCGCCGTTTTACTACCGCGACATTCTGCGCGCCATCAAGAACACCCTCCCCGGTATGCACATCCACGCATTTTCTCCGATGGAAATTGTGTACGGCGTGGAACTCACCGGCTTGACCCTGCGCGACTACCTGACGATGCTTCGCGACAACGGACTCGACACGCTGCCCGGCACCGCCGCCGAAATTCTCGACGACGAAGTGCGTCATGTTCTCTCGCGCAACAAACTTTCGTCCGCGCAATGGCAGGAAGTAATCCGCACCGCGCACGCCTGTGGCATCCCCAGCACGTCAACTCTGATGTACGGCCACATGGAAACGCCCGGACACTGGGTGCGCCAACTTTCGCTGTTCCGCCAGATTCAAAGCGACACCGGCGGCTTCACCGAGTTTGTGCCGCTGGGCTTTGTGCATCAAAACACGCTTCTGTTCCAGCAGGGACTGGCGCGCACCGGACCGACGCTGGCCGAGCATCTCAAGATTCACGCGCTGGCAAGAATTCTTCTCGCCGGCTCCATTCATAACATTCAGGTCTCGTGGGTAAAGTTGAACCGCAAGCTTTCGCAACTTTGCCTTCATGCCGGCGCCAACGATTACGGCGGCACGCTGATGGAAGAAAACATTTCGCGTGAAGCAGGAGCAACCGCCGGCCAATACACCAGCCCCGAGGATTTTCAGGCGTTGATTCTCGAGATGGGCCGCATCCCGGCGGAACGCAACACAAAATATTCAAAAATGAACATCAAGTTTCCCGAGGAATCGTTTTCGCCATCGCCCGAGAATTCGTTGGATTCAGACGGCGTGTTCCTCCCGGAGTTCGCATGAACGACCGCAAGAAAGACGTCGCCAGCCGGCCCATCGCTATCATCGGCGGCACCGGTCCCGCCGGTACAGGCCTCGCGCTCCGCTGGGCGCGCGCCGGAGAGACCGTCATCATCGGTTCGCGCGATACTGCCCGCGCCCAGCAAACCGCAAGCGCGATACGCGAATGCATCGGGACGAAGGCTCAAATTTCGGGAATGGAAAATTCAGCCGCCTGCGCCGCCACCAACCTCTTGGTCCTGACCGTGCCCTTCGAAGGACAGGTTGCGCTCTTGAAGCAATTAAAGCCCGCGATGCGTCCGGGCAGCATCCTGATTGACGCCACCGTTCCGCTGGCCGCAAGCGTAGGCGGACGCGCCAGTCGCACCATCGGCGTGTGGCAAGGCTCAGCCGCGCAACAAACCGCGGAGTTGGTTCCGAAGGGAGTCTCCGTGGCAGCGGCATTCCACAATGTTTCAGCCGACGTGCTCAACGGCGACGCAGATGTAGACTGCGATGTGATCGTCTGCAGCGACGATCCCGTCGCCACGCAAGTCGCGATGGAACTTGCGGCAAAAATCGCGCGCGTCCGGGCCATCGACGGCGGAAAACTGGAAAACGCCCGCATCGTCGAGCAAATCACCGCTCTCCTGATCGGCCTTAACATAAAACACAAAGGCCACGGCGGAATCCGCATCACCGGTTTGCCCGATGCTGCATACAAGACGGGCGTCTAGCCGATATCAGATTCGCAGCGACGCCAGTTTCGTATCATGGCATTCGACGTTCGCCAAAAAACGTTCGCCAAATAATGACTGCTCCTCCCATCCCCGAGTCGGCGATAGAATTCGATCACGCGTCCTTCCATCTGAACGATCGCCCCTTACTTCATGATCTCGTGCTCTCCGTGAAGCAAGGTGAAACCCTCGTCCTGCTGGGTCGAAGCGGCTCCGGAAAAACAACAACCCTCAAACTGATCAACCGCTTACTGCTGCCAACCACCGGCGAAGTACGCGTGAACGGTCAACGCACCGCGGACTGGGATCCAATCCGCCTGCGACGCGGCATCGGCTATGTCATCCAGGACGGCGGCCTGTTCCCGCACTTCACCGTCGAGCGCAACATCGGCCTCGTGCCACGCATCGAGAACTGGCCAAGCGCGCGCATCGAAGCCCGCGTGCGCGAATTACTGGCAATCGTCGGCCTAAGCCAGGAACTCGCGTCCCGTTACCCCAGCCAACTCTCCGGAGGCCAGCGCCAACGAGTCGGCGTCGCCCGCGCTCTCGCCGCGGACCCGCCTATTCTGATCCTTGACGAGCCTTTCGGGGCGCTTGATCCCATCACGCGTTCGGAAATGCAAAAAGAATTTCGCGCCCTGCAACAGCGCGTGAAAAAAACAGTGATCTTCGTGACTCACGATCTGCGCGAAGCGTTATTGTTGGCGGATCGCATCGCGCTGCTGGAAGACGGCCGCCTGATCGTCGACCTTCCCGTTGCGGATTTCTCGCGCTCGCTAGATCCCATGGTGCGAGCGTACATCGAAGCCTTCTCTGGAGTTGCCGGAGTTCAAGTATCGGGATCCGAGGTGAGCGGGAGGTGAGTAAGAGATGAGCGACATGAATTTCCTGCAGTTCATGATGACAAATCGTCAGCAGGTGCTCGACCTCACGCTCGAACACATCACCCTTGCCTTAGTGGCCACGCTGCTCGCCGCGCTCGTCGGCATTCCGCTCGGCATACTGATCACGCGCGTTCCGCATCTCAGCAAACCGGTCCTCGGCGGAGCAAACATTATTCAGACCATCCCCAGCCTCGCATTGTTCGGATTCCTTCTTCCGGTGCCGTGGATTGGGGCCCGTGGAGGCCGCCTTGCCATCCTCGCACTGGCGCTCTACGCGCTCTTGCCGCTGATTCGCAATACCTACGCTGGCATTCGCAGTGTCGATCCCGCGGTCGTTGAAGCGGGCCGCGCCATGGGATTGACCGACCGCCAACTTCTCTTCCAGGTTGAATTGCCGCTGGCATCGGGCGTGATCGTGGCAGGAGTACGAATCGCGACCGTGCTCTCAATCGGCCTCGCAACCATCGCCGCCGCAATCGGGGCCGGAGGTCTTGGAGAATTTATTTTTCGCGGCCTCGCCATGGTCAACAATCAGGTGATTCTGGCGGGCGCGATTCCGGCAGCGTTATTGGCGCTGATGGCAGACTTCGTACTCGGCAGGCTGGAACGCCGCCTGGGAACATTGCGTTTGAAATCTTGAGAAAGGCATTTTGCAAAGATCAATCCATGCTCTGACGCGTAGCGCCGGCATCCTGCCGCCTGTCCCGGGGGCCTGCCCTGAGCTTGCCGAACGGGCGTCTCGCCCGCAGCGGCATATGAATCACTGCGCGGGTCTAGTCGGCCACAAGCTGCTTGTCTTCGTATTTCTCGCCTTCTCTCTACTGCTGCCGATCGCGGGCTGCAGCCGTCACGCCGATCGCATCGTAGTCGGCTCCAAAAATTTCACCGAGCAACTCATCCTCGGAGAGATGTTCGCTCAAGTCATCGAGGCCCGCACTCACATCCAAGTCGAACGCCGTTTCTACCTCGCCGGCACTTTCATCTGTCAGCAGGCAATTCTCGCCGGAAGAATCGACATCTACCCGGAATACACAGGAACCGCGCTGACAGCCGTTCTCAAACAGCAGCCCAGCAGCTCCGAAGAAAAGCGGGACGTCTACCAGCGCGTGAGGCAAGGCTACGAAAGCAAGTTCGCCCTCAGCGTCGGACCACCGCTCGGCTTCGACGACTCCTTCGCCATGGTGATCCGCGGCGACGACGCACGTCGTCTGCACCTGAAAACCCTATCGCAAGCCGCCGCGTTCACCCCGCAATGGCGCGCCGGCTTCGGATACGAATTCATGGAACGTCCCGACGGCTACAAAGGCCTCGTCGCAAGTTACGGCTTGCGCTTCGCCGAGGCGCCACGCATCATGGACCTCGGTCTCATCACGCGCGCCCTCAAAGATCGCCAGGTCGATCTGATCGCCGGCAACAACACCGACGGGTTGATTCCCGCACTCGATTTATTCGTGCTGCAAGACGATCATCATTATTTCCCTCCGTACGAAGCCGTGGCGATCATGCGCGGAGAGATGCTGAAGAAATATCCCGAGGCTGGAGCGGCGCTGAACCAACTGTCTGGAGCAATCTCCGACGAAGACATGCGGCGATTAAACTATGCGGTAGATGGGCAACATCGCGACCCAACCCTGGTAGTAAGAGAGTTTCTGCAACAGCGTAACTTGATCAAATAAGAACTCTCCACCTTGAGTCGCCACCAGTCGCCGCCGGTTTTCTTCGCGCTCTTCGCAGCCTTTCTTGCCGGACTTTGCGTTTGAAGCGTTTGACTGCTCGACCCAATCGAAAGACAGGAGACTCCCAATGGCCGTAATACGCGATGTCGATGGCAAGTGGTCCAGAAATTTGACGAGCTTCGATCTGCCGCTGGAAAAGGGATTGCGCCTGGTCATTGACCCGACCGTGCTCGATCGAGATACAGCAACCCCGTGCCGGCTGATCGATTGGCAATACCGTGTCGCGAATCGTCAACCGGGAGACACCGACGTCACCGCCAATGTCGAGCTCATCGTCGAAGAGCTGCGGCCCGGCCTTTGGCAATCCTGGTTCGCGCGCTGGTCTCCTGACGCGCAGTTTCTCGCTCCGATGATCACCGCTGGCTTGAGCATTTTTCTCGCAGCCGCCGTCGGCCACACCTTTTATCTTCAGCCGGACATTGGTTGGGCATTCGCCGGCAGGCATGTTCGGACAATCGGAGGCTGGGCAGTCTTCCTGCTTTTCGCGGCGTTGCTTCCCTGGAAACTAGGTCTTTACAGCGGACGGCCCACTTTCCGAAAACCCTTCTTCAGTTCCTTTCTAACCCTCACCGCGTTGGTGTTAGTGGTCGTTTGGCAGACCTTCGCGGCGCTGCCCCAAAACTTCGGCGGTGCCGACGCCGACTATGCAGCCTACGCTCGAGCCCTCGCGGGGAAGTTAGGTAAGAGCTACTGGCCGTTCCTGGTTGCCGCTCTGCCGTGGCTATCGGTTGGCTTCAAACTCTTTGGATTGGATATCGCCGACAAGACGGCCGAGGGTATCGAGAAGGCCGCCGGCAAAGAAAAATAACGCGTGTGCCTCGGTCAGGTAAGCAGCTTACTCTTCCACAGGCTGCGCGTTCAGTTCCTGGACCGGCTCGCCTCCGGCCAGGCCCTGCGCGATGATGAGCCTTCGCGCTTCGATGCGCAATTCGGGCAGCGCTCGCCCAAACCAGATCGCTCCCAGCACGCACGCTACTCCGCCGACGGCAACCGTGATGGGCGCACCGATGCGATGCGCCAACGCTCCACCAAAAAACGCCCCAAACGGCGCCATCCCCATGAACATCATCGAATACAGAGACATGACGCGGCCGCGCAACTGGTCCGGGACCATTGTCTGAATCAGCGTGTTCGAGCACGCCATCTGCAGCATCATCGAATAGCCCACGGGCAACAGCAACGCCGCCGACAACCAGAACGAAGTCGAGAATGCGAAGCAAACCAGACTGATCCCAAGGCAGGCGCAGGTGGTTGTCACCCACCGCCCGAGCCCTTTCACTCCGCCGGTTTTAGCCGCGAGCGTCAAAGCGCCGAACAATGCGCCCACTCCTGTCGCGCCCATCAGGACGCCGAGGCCGCGCGCTCCTCCGTGCAGAATCTTGTCGGCAAAAACCGGCATCAGCACGGTGTACGGCATCCCCACCAGACTCACCAATCCAATCAGCAACAGCAGCGCCCGGATGATCCTCGTTCGGCCAACCCAGCGAAAGCCTTCGATCATGTCTTCAATCGGCGAATGCTCGCTGCTTCGCGGAGCGCTATGCACGTTCATCAGCAACAGCCCGATAATCACGGCGACGTAGCTGATTGCGTTCGCCGCAAAGCACCAGCCTTCCCCAATTTTCGCCACCAGGATTCCAGCCACCGCCGGTCCAATCACGCGCGCCCCATTGAATATCGAAGAATTCAGCGCAATCGCATTCATCAGATCTTCTTTCCCGACCATGTCGATCAGAAAAGACTGTCGCCCAGGAATGTCGAAAGCATTCACCACCCCAAGCAGCGCCGCCAGCACGAAGATATGCCACACCTCGATGCGCCCACTCAAAGTGAGCCATGCCAAAATGCCCGCGAGAATCATGGATGCAATCTGCGTCGCGATCACCAGGCGCTGCCGATTGCTGCGATCCGCTGCAATTCCTCCCAGCGGCGCAATCAGGAAAACCGGAATCTGGCTGGCGAAGCCGACGCTGCCGAGCAACAGCGGAGATTTCGTCAGCCGGTACACCAGCCACGCCTGGGCCACGCTCTGCATCCAGGTGCCGGTGAGCGAGATCATCTGCCCGCTGAAAAAGAGTTGGAAGTTGCGATGGCGCAACGCGCGCAATGTCGCCGACCATTTCGGCGATGCAGCTTTTGTGTCCGTTCCCTCAATCGCGGAAGAACTTTGCGCGTCAGTCACTGTGCTTAGAACTTTTTCACATCTGGGAGGCGACGGCAACCGTGACCCCGTTTTCCACAGCCCCGCGCCGGTGACTCACTTGGAACTTCCCCGCAGCCCCGATCCGCGATAGAGTTAACTTCCACAGAACACGAACAGCCCCCGATCAAGGGAAGGAAGAAACCAAAAACGATGAGCACCGATCCAAATCGTCTGGAGCGCCGTGGTGCGCAGCGTTTTGAAGTGCACATGCCCCTGTCGGTGCAGTTTGAAGAACGTACTGTACCCGGCTTCACCCAGGATCTAAGCGGGCGCGGGATTTTCTTTTATGCCGAAACGTCTTTACCCGAGGGAGCCGTTGTCCATTTGACCTTCACCATGCCCTCGGAGATTACCCTGGCTGAAAATATGCGGGTGCGGTGTCGCGGTCGCGTTCTGCGCGCCTCCGAACCTCAAAACGGCCAACGCAGCGGCATCGCCGTACAACTCGATTCCTACGAATTTTTACAGCCCGACGAACCCGTCTCCCAATTTGTTCGAGTCTCAGTCGCAAGTCCCGCCCCAGCCGCCACCGTCCCCATGCCGCGCTGAGCACTTGTGCGTCTTTTCAAGCGCGTCTCTTTGTCCTACAATCAAGCAAACCAGCAGCTAGGCGGGAGTTTTTGGCCTGATTTAGCACCCGCCGGCAAACCCGCCGCCTCGTCTGTGGTTCCTTCGATTACGAAGGTCATTTGGCCCTCAAGCCGGAAGTTCGTAGCATGGCAATGAACACTGAGAATCGAGTCATGCCTGGCATCTCCGTAGCCCTCCTTTCCGAGGACCGCGAACAATCCGTCGTCTTGAATAGCCGCGTCGAGAGCACCAACCTGGCCCGCACAGTACTGAGCCACGTCGGATTCCCCCTCGGCCCAAGCGACGCCGTGTTGCGCCAATTGCAGGATCAGCGCGCCGAAGTGGTCCTGGTCAGCATCGATCCGCAGAATCCGCAGCGCGCCATTCGGGCCATCGAACTGATCCACGCTACGATTCCCGATGTCACAATCTTTGCCGTCGGCGAGATGAGTCAGCCCGCGGACATCGTCTCCGCCATGCGCGCCGGCGCACGCGAATTTTTGGATCACGCCGCCAGCCACGAAGCTCTGGTCGAAGCCTTCACCCGTTTCGCGGCCACCTTAAGCCGCGCCCAGCGCAGCGCCAGCAAAGCCCGCGTCCTGACATTTCTGAACGCCAAAGGCGGAGCCGGCGCCACCACCGCCGCCGTGAATACCGCTGTAGCCCTGCAAGAGGCTCACGGCCGTGTCGTCCTGGTCGATTTCGCT
>JAYUJG010000043.1:0-5162 GCA_043765355.1 Acidobacteriaceae bacterium
AAAGCGCTGTCGTTCGGCAAGAGCCGGGCGCGCCTGCTCTCCATGCAGCAGAAGAAGATCGCGTTCAAAGACGTGGCGGGCGTGGATGAGGCGAAGGAAGAACTTAAGGAAATCATCGAGTTCCTGCGCGAGGCGCAGAAGTTCCAAAAGTTAGGCGGGCGCATTCCGAAGGGCGTGCTGCTGGTGGGGCCTCCGGGAACGGGCAAGACTTTGCTGGCGCGCGCGGTTGCGGGCGAGGCGAATGTTCCCTTCTTTTCGATCTCGGGCTCTGACTTTGTGGAAATGTTTGTCGGCGTCGGCGCAAGCCGCGTGCGCGATCTGTTTGAGCAGGGCAAGAAAAATGCTCCGTGCATTATTTTCATCGACGAAATCGACGCGGTTGGACGTCATCGCGGCGCCGGCCTTGGCGGCGGACACGATGAGCGCGAACAGACTTTGAATCAACTGCTGGTTGAGATGGATGGCTTTGAATCGAACGATGGCGTCATCCTGATGGCGGCGACAAACCGTCCCGACGTGCTCGATCCGGCGCTGCTGCGGCCGGGGCGTTTTGACCGGCGGGTCGTTGTGAATCGTCCCGATGTTCGCGGGCGCGAAGAGATTTTGCGCGTGCATACCCGCAAGGTTCCGATGGCAGACGATGTGGATCTTTCCGTGCTGGCGCGCGGCACGCCGGGATTCTCCGGTGCCGACCTGGCCAACATGGTCAACGAAGCAGCCCTGGCCGCCGCTCGGCACAACCGCAAGGCGGTGCTGATGTTCGATTTTGAACTGGCGAAAGACAAAGTCATGATGGGCGCGGAACGCAAGTCGCTTCTGTTGACTGACGAGGAAAAAAAGAACACCGCGTATCACGAAGCCGGACACGCGCTGGTGGCGGCGAAGTTGCCGCATGCCGATCCCGTGCATAAAGTTACGATCATTCCGCGCGGCATGGCGCTTGGTTTGACCATGCAGTTGCCGACCGACGATCGCCACAACTACTACAAGAACTATCTCGACACGCAGATTGCCATCCTCATGGGCGGGCGCATTGCGGAAGAGATTTTCCTCGGCCAGATGTCGACAGGCGCCGGCAACGACATCGAACGGGCCACGGAACTGGCGCGCAAAATGGTTTGCGAGTGGGGCATGAGCGACCTGGGCCCGCTGACCTTTGGCAAGAAGGAAGAACAGATTTTCCTGGGCCGCGAGATTGCCCAGCACCGCGACTACAGCGAAGCCACGGCCATTCAGATTGACGAAGAAGTCAAGAAGATGGTGAGCATTGGCTACGCGACGGCGAAGGGGATTCTCTCGGAAAATCGCGAGACTCTGATCCTGATTGCCAAGGCGCTGATCGAACGCGAAGTGCTCGATGCCGAAGAAATCAAAATGCTGGTTGACGGGCGGGACCTCCCGCCCATCAAACCACTGCCGGCCAAGACCGACGACGGCGTGCAGCAGGTGATCAAGCCGGAACGCGCTCCCGCCAAAAGCGGCGAGCGTCCGGCAACGGCCTAGGTCCGGATTAGGTCCGGATTCTTGGGCCCTATTTGAGTGGCGCGCTATCGCCACAATTAATATCGCGGCTGTACCCCTGCGTTCCGCGCCCGGCATGTGTTAGCCTGTAACTCTTTTACCGTTGGCGGAGACCCTACTGATTCAGACGTTACGCATGGCGAATCCGATTGTAACTCCCGCAACCCGACTGCTGTTCCCCTACGTGAAATGGTCGTCCCAACTCCCCAGCCTGCGATTGCAGTTTCGCAACACTCCTCCTTATCCGCATGTGCACCTGAAAGATTTTCTCGACCCCGCGCTGGCCGCTGAAATCTCCGCCGAGTTTCCCAACATGGCGACCGACGCCTGGACGCGCTACAAACATCAGAACGAAAACAAGATGGGGCTGGCGAAACGGTCGATGTTTCCGCCGCTGCTTGGCGAAGTGGTCGACGAACTCAATTCGGAAGCGTTCGTCCACTGGCTTTCGGAACTGACCGGGATTCCAAACCTCGTGTCGGATGAAATGCTCGAGGGCGGAGGCCTGCATCAGTCGACGACTGGCGGCTTTCTCAACGTGCACACCGACTTCAGCAATCATCACTATCACAAGCACTGGCGGCGCCAGATCAATCTGATCCTCTATCTCAATCCCGGTTGGGACGAGCAATGGGGAGGCGCGCTCGAGTTGTGGGACCGCGAGATGCAAAATTGCGTGGCGAAAGTTCCGCCGCTATTCAATGAGGCGCTGATTTTCCGCACCGATGAAATTTCGTATCACGGATTTCCCGACCCGTTGCGTTGTCCCGACGGCGAGTCGCGCAAAAGCCTGGCGTTGTATTACTACACGGTCGAATCGGGTGCCGCCGTGAAGGCGCATTCCACAAACTATCGTCCGCGCCCGAACGACGGCGTATTGAAGTCCAGCATGATCTGGCTCGACAAGCAGGCGGTCGATCTGTATTCGCGGGCGAAGGCGCGCTTCGGATTCTCCGATGAATTGGCCAGCAAGATTCTGGGATTCTTGTCGCGGAAGAAGTGAACCGCCTCAGCCGCTCGAAAAACTCTCTACCGCCGCGTTGACGCCGTCGGCATTCCTTCTCCGTAGTAGGCCTCAGACTCAAAGTCAAGCGTCTTTCCCTTATCGCTAAAGATCGGGTTGTGGATGATTCCAGCGCGTTGCAGCGCGAATTGAACGGTAGTCTGCACCACCTCAAGCCCGTAGCGAACACTGCGACGGAAATTGATCGACGATGCTTCCTCGAAATATTTCGTCGGACAAGAAACTTCGCCGATGCGGAAACCGAAGTACACGCATTGCGCGAGCATCTGGTTGTCGAAAACGAAATCGTCGCTGTTTTCGCGCAGCGGCAACCGAGTCAGCACCTCGCGGCTGAAGGCGCGGTATCCGGTGTGATACTCGGACAACTTGACGCGCAAAAACATATTCTCAAAAGCCGTCAGCAGGCGGTTGGCGACGTATTTGTAAACCGGCATACCTCCACGCAGCGCGGTACCGCCAAGAATGCGCGAACCGAGCACCACGTCATAAACACCATACGCAATCATGCTCGCCATCGCGGTCACCAGCAGCGGCGTGTACTGATAGTCGGGATGAACCATGATGACGACATCGGCGCCCGCAGTCAAAGCTTCGCGATAGCAAGTCTGCTGATTGCGGCCGTAGCCATAGTTACGGTTGTGCACGAAGCACTGCACGCCAAGCCGATGCGCGATTTCGACGGTCCGATCGTAACTGTGGTCGTCCACAAGAATGCGGACATCGACCAGATCGGGCAATTCCCGCACGGTAGCTTCCAGCGTTTTTTCCGCGTTATAAGCGGGGAACACGACGGCAATGCGTTTGCCGTTAATCATGCAGGTTTTTCCTCGAGTGGTCTGCTTAGTCGTCTCATGGAATGATAACCGGAAACGACGCCTTTCGCTGCATGAGCGCCGTCCCAGGTGTGCATAGGGCAGTCCCCTGTAGAGACGCGCCTTGCCGCGTCTCTTTCGCCATCTCCCGCGCCGCTGCCGGAGACGGGAAAGCGGAACTGTACGCGGCTGCGCCCTTGAACTCCGGCACACTCTAGGCGAAACTAAAGCCATGCCGTCTCGTACTCTATTCGAGAAAATCTGGGACGCCCACGTGGTCGCGGCTCCCGCAGGGCAGTCGGCTCTGCTCTATATCGATCTGCATCTGGTCCACGAAGTGACGTCGCCGCAGGCCTTCGACGGCCTCCGCGCCAACGGCCTCCGCCTGCGCCAGCCTCTGCGCACCGTTGCCACGGTCGACCACAATATCCCGACCACTCCTCGCGGCCTGCCCATCACTGACCCGATTGCGGCAAAGCAAATCGAGGCGCTACAGAAAAATTGCCGCGAATTTGGCGTTCCGCTATTCGATATGGATTCGGCCGAGCAGGGAATCGTCCACGTCATCGGCCCCGAGCTCGGAATCACCTTGCCGGGGATGACCATCGTCTGCGGCGACAGTCATACATCAACTCACGGCGCGTTCGGATCGCTGGCGTTCGGCATTGGGACATCCGAAGTGGAACATGTGATGGCAACGCAATGCCTGCCGCAGAAAAAGCCGCGGACAATGCAAATTTACATCAGCGGAAAACTAGCCGAGGGCGTGACTGCTAAAGATCTCGCGCTCGGAATTATTGGACGCATCGGCACCGACGGTGCCACCGGACATGTAATCGAGTACGCAGGAGAGGCAGTGCGCGGCCTGTCGATGGAAGGCCGCATGACTCTCTGCAACATGAGCATTGAGGCGGGAGCGCGCGCCGGATTGATCGCGCCCGACGACACGACGTTTTCTTACTGCAAGAGCCGCCGCTTTGCGCCGAAGGGACAAGACTGGGAATCTGCGGTAGCACGTTGGCGAAGTCTGGCAGGCGATCCCGAAGCTCGGTTCGACAAGGTCGTCGAGATTGACGCCGCGTCGCTCGCGCCGTTCGTGACCTGGGGCACGAATCCCGGCATGGTGGTCGCCGTCACCTCGCGTGTTCCCGAGTTGACGAGCTTCGCGCAAGAGGGCGACCGCCGCGCCGCCGAACAGGCGTTAGCGTACATGGGTCTGGAAGCCGGAACTCCGATGGAGAAAATCTTCGTAGACCGCGTCTTCATCGGATCGTGTACCAACTCACGCATTGAAGATCTGCGAGCCGCAGCGCGCGTCGCAAAAGGACAACACGTCAATCCGAAAGTTCGCGCCATGGTGGTGCCGGGATCGCAGGCAATCAAACGCGCCGCCGAACAAGAAGGCCTGGACCGCATTTTCCTCGACGCCGGATTCGAATGGCGAGAGTCGGGATGCTCCATGTGCCTCGGCATGAATCCCGACATCCTGCAACCGGGCGAGCGCTGCGCCTCAACCAGCAACCGCAACTTCGAAGGCCGGCAAGGGCGCGGAGGACGCACGCACCTGGTCAGTCCCGCAATGGCCGCAGCCGCGGCAATTGCCGGACACTTCACCGACATTAGAAATTGGAAGTATGAGTAGTCGCTGGTCGTTAGTCGTTCGGTATTCGTTGTTCGGCAGAAAGTACGCACCGAGAACAATTGCGAACGACTAACGACTAACGACCAGCGACTAACGACCGACTAAGACCGTCGAAATCCTAAGACCTGAGAGTCACTATGCAACCCTTCCGCAAACATACCGG